>DATBQN010000116.1:0-2514 GCA_036560825.1 Thermoanaerobaculia bacterium | reverse complement strand
CGGAGGTCCCCTGGCCGCGGGGCAGCTCCTTCAGCTCGTCAGGCGCACGCGGACGAAACGGCGCTTCCCCACCTTCAGGAGATAGGGCTCGCTCCGGGGCGAGAGCTCGCCGAAGGGATCTCCGGCGCGCTCGCCGTCGATCGCCACCGCGCCCTGGCGGACGAGGCGGACGGCTTCGTTGCTCGAGGCGGCGGCTCCGGTCTCGACGAGGACGGCGCGGAGCTGGCGGGCGCCGCCGGCCAGATCTCGCTCCTCGACCTCGTCCGGCACCCCGCCTTCCGCGAAGATCCGCTCGAACTCGGCGGCGGCCTCGGTGGCTGCGGCCTCGCCGTGGTACTGCGCGACGAGCCGGCTCGCCAGCTCGGTCTTCATCGCTTTCGGATGGAGCCGCCCGCTCTCGACGTCGGCCTTGCGGCGGGCGATCTCCGTCTCGGGGAGGTCGGTGAGGAGCAGGTACCAGTCCCACATCAGGGCGTCGGGGATCGACATCGCGCGGCCGTACATCTCCTTCGCCGGGTCCTCGACGGCGATCGCGTTGCCCAGGCTCTTCGACATCTTCTCGCTGCCGTCGAGGCCGACGAGGAGCGGCACGGTGAGGACGACCTGGGGCTCGAGGCCCTCTTCTTTCATCAGGTCGCGCCCCACCAGCAGGTTGAAGATCTGATCGTGGCCGCCGAGCTCGACGTCGGCCTTGAGAGCGATCGAGTCGTACCCCTGCGCCAGCGGGTAGAGCAGCTCGTGGAGGTGGATCGGCTGCCTCTCCTGCCAGCGGGTGCGGAAGTCCTCGCGCTCCATCATCCGCGCCAGGGTGTAGCGGCCGGCGAGGCGCACCAGGCCCGCCGAGCCCAGCGCCGCCAGCCAGCGGCTGTTGCGGTCGATCACCGTCGCCTCGCGGTCGAGGATGCGGAAGACCTGGCGCTGGTAGGTCTCGGCGTTGGCGGTCACCTGCGCCTCGTCGAGCTGCGGGCGGGTCGCCTTCTTGCCGGTCGGATCGCCGATCATCGCGGTGAAGTCGCCGAGCAGGAAGACCACCCGGTGGCCGAGCTCCTGGAAGTGGCGCATCTTGCGCAGCAGCACCGTGTGCCCGAGGTGGAGGTCGGGCGAGGAGGGGTCGAAGCCGGTCTTCACGATGAGCGGCGCGCCGGTCTTCCGCGAGCGCTCGAGCTTGGCGCGGAGCTGCGCCTCGTCGACGAGGTCGACCGCCCCGCGCTTGAGGAGCGCGAGCTGCGCTTCGACGGGAGGGAACTCCTGGGCCACGGGCGGCTGGCTCGGCTGGCTCGGAGGGCTCAGGAGAAGATCACGTACTCCCGCTCGAGGGCGAGCGGGCTCGCGGCGTCGGGGCGGCGGAGGCCGGGGTGGGTGAGGACGAGCGAGAGGTAGGCGTGGAAGACGGAGGCGAACATCGTGACCCGCGCGCGGGCGCCGCGCCAGAGGCCGCGCTTCTTCTCCTTGACCAGGTGCTTCAAATGGAAGAAGAGCGTCGTCGTGGTGCGCATGCCGAGCTGCCGGCACGACCAGTTGAGGCCGGTCTCGACGGCGAAGCCGGCGAGCTGCTCCTCGGGCACCGCCTCGAAGATCTCGCGCCGCAGGCAGCGGATGCCGGAGAGGAGCGGCCCGCAGGTCTGGTGGATGGCGTTCAAGATCCGCCCGCGGTTGCGGATGCCGACGTTCATGTCCGAGCGCCCGTCGAGGACCGGCCGGATGAGCTGCTCGAGCATGCCCTCGGTGAGGTTCAGGATGTCGCCGTCGACGAAGACGAGGATGTCGGCGCTCGCGTGGGCGACGCCCACCGCCATCGCCGTCCCCTTGCCGTGGTTCTCGCGCAGGTGGATGGTCTTCAGCTTCATGCCGCGGGCGATGGCGACGGTCTCGTCCGTCGAGCCGTCGGAGACGACGAGGACCTCGTCGATCAGCGGGATCGCCTTGAGGACGGTGAGGACCTCCGCCAGCGTCTCCTGCTCGTTGTAGGCCGGCACGATCGCCGCGACCCGCCGGGTTGTGCTCGTCATCTCTCCTGCCCTCGGAACTCCCTCGACTGGCGAACAACCCGCCGGGCGGGCGCCCGGCAAGCCCATTCTATTCATTCCAGGAGCTATCCAGAAACGTGCTACTGCTGGGTAGTCCTCCACCGGCCTATCGGCGGCACTCCTTGTCCCTGTCATCCTGAGCGGGAGCGATGGATCGGGTGGGCGGGTGGCGCGCGGACGAACCGATCTCGCGCCGCCCCCCGCCCGATCCTCGCTCCCGCTCAGGAAGACAATGCAAGGGGAGATGCCCCTTTTCGCCCTTCGTGGCCGGCGTCAGCCGGTGGGCAACTCAGGACCACGCCAGCGGCGGCGGGGAGAGGTCGGCGTCCGGCAGCAGGACCCCGGTCGCCACGAGGCGGGCGTCGCCGCCGAGAGTCCAGCCGCCGGACCACGGGGTGTCGACCCGCTCGACCCCGACCGCCAGCCCGAAGCCGCCCTGGGTGCGCACGGAGAGCGGGGCGGCGAGCGGCGGATCGACGCGGCCGAG
>DATBQN010000115.1:0-4606 GCA_036560825.1 Thermoanaerobaculia bacterium | reverse complement strand
TGACGGCAAATCGTAGAGGCGGCTCTGCGGCTCGCCGAGGTGGCAGGAGAGCATCCTTGTTAGAGAGAGAACGGGCGATGGAGTTGAATCACGCTGCGGCCGCGGCGAACCCTCCGGGCTCCGTTGACAGCCCCTCCTCCTCGGGTACAATACCGGCGCTCACCAGGGGGAGACCGGGACACACGATCGTCGTAGGAACCAGCGCTGACCATGGCGAACTACCTGCCCATCCTCGTCTTCGTGGTCATCGCCATCGGCTTCCTCGTGGTCACCCTGCTCGCGGCGCGGCTGTTGCGTCATCGGAGCGGCGCGACCACCAACCTCGACCCCTACGAGTGCGGCAACGAGCCCGAGAGCTTCGCCCACGACCACCGCTTCTCCATCCGCTACTACCTGATCGCCGTCCTCTTCGTCGTCTTCGACGTGGAGACGATCTTCCTCTTCCCGTGGGCGGTGATGTTCGACAAGCTGGCCCTCTTCGGCTTCATCGAGATGGTGGCCTTCCTGGCCATCTTGATCGCCGGCTACGTCTACGTCTGGAACCGGGGGGCGCTCAATTGGGCCTGACCGATTCCGGCGAGGGCAACGTCCTCACCACCACCTACGACAAGATCTTCAACTGGGCTCGCCGCTCGGCCATCTGGCCGATGCAGTTCGGCCTCGCCTGCTGCGCCATCGAGATGATGGCGGTGCTCGATCCCCGCCACGACATGTCGCGCTTCGGCGCCGAGGTCTTCCGCGCCACGCCGCGCCAGAGCGACCTCATGATCGTCGCCGGCACGGTGACCGAGAAGATGGCGCCCATCGTCCGCCGTCTCTGGGACCAGATGCCGGAGCCCAAGTGGGCGATCGCCATGGGCGCCTGCGCCACCTGCGGCGGCCCCTACCGCACCTACGCCGTCACCCAGGGCGTCGACCGCGTCATCCCGGTGGACGTCTACGTGCCGGGCTGCCCGCCGCGCCCGGAGGCGCTCCTCTGGGGCCTCCTCCACCTGCAGCGGAAGATCGACCGCATGACCGTCGCCGGCAAGCGGCCCAAGGCGGCCGCGGTCTCCGAGGAGGCGCGCGCTTGAGCGACGAGCCGGGGACTCCGGGTCCGCCCGGCGCTCCGCCGGCCGGGGCCGGCGGCGAGGTGCCAGCCGAGACCCCGGCCGCCCCCGCCGCTCCTGCTCCTCCAGAAGCCTCCGTCGCTCCGGCGTCGCCGCCTGCCGCTCCGGCGGCTCCCGCGGCGGCCACCCCGCGCGCGCCTCTCACTCCGGAGGAGAAGGCGGCCATGGTCGAGAAGGCCAAGGCCGCGGCGGCCGCCAAGGCTGCCGCCGCCGGAGCGGCCGCGCCCGCCGCCGGATCGGCCGCTCCGGGCGCCGCGAAGCCCGCGGCTGCCGCCCACGCGGACGCCGACAAGCACCCCTGGGAGGTCGATCCCAAGACCCCGGAGTGGCGCGACGCCGCGGACGATCCCCTGGCCGGCGCTCTCAAAGAAGAGTTCGGCGACGCCGTCGAGTCGGCGCGCACGCTGGCGGGCGACCTGACGCTCGCCATCCGCCGCGACGCGGTCGCCCGGGTGGCCGCGGCGCTCAAGGCCAAGCACGGCTTCACCTACCTGATCGACGTCTGCGGCGCCGACTACCCGAAGCGCGCGCCGCGCTTCGACGTCGTCTACCACCTGCACCGCTTCGACGACCAGCGCCGCATCCGCCTCAAGGTGACGACCGACGAGGCGACGCCGGTGCCCTCGGTCTCCGGGGTGTGGAAGGCGGCCAACTGGCCGGAGCGCGAGGTCTACGACATGTACGGCGTGCGCTTCGAGGGCCACCCGGACATGACCCGCATCCTCCTCTGGGAGGGCTTCAACGGCTACCCGCTGCGCAAGGACTTCCCCGTCGAGGGGATCGACACCGGCTCGGCGATCTACCCCGAGTACTACGAGGAGAAGGCCGGCCCGGTCGCCGGCACCGGCACCGGCTGGCGCCCGCCCAAGGCGGCCGCCGATCCCTCGGCCGCCGCGAAGCCCGCCGCCGCGCCGGCGAGGCCCGCGGCTCCCGCTCCGGCCGCCGCGCAACCGGCTCCCGCTCTGCCCGCTCCACCGAGCCCACCCGCGGGCGGCGAGCCGTCGGGCTCCTGAGATGACGACGCGATGAGCGACGCGGTCCTCGATCGTCCCGGTTCGGGTGGCTCCGCGGGCTCCGACCGCCTCTTCGCACCCGAAGAGGAGATGGAGCTCAACTTCGGGCCGCAGCACCCGTCGACCCACGGCGTGCTGCGCCTGAAGCTCAAGGTCGACGGCGAGCGCATCCTCGACTGCTATCCGATCATCGGCTACCTCCACCGCGGCACCGAGAAGCTCTTCGAGCTCCACCCGTTCTTCCAGAACGTCCCTCACACCGACCGCATGGATTACGTGGCGGCGGCGACCAACAACCTCGCCTACGTGGGGGCGGTAGAGAAGCTGGTCGGCCTCGCCGTGCCGCCGCGGGCGCGCTTCATCCGCACCATCCTCTGCGAGCTGCAGCGCATCTCGTCCCACCTGCTCTGGCTCGCCACCCATGCCATCGACATCGGGGCGATGACGCCGTTCTTCTACTGCTTCCGCGAGCGCGAGCTGGTGCTCGACCTCTTCGAGCAGTACTGCGGCGCCCGCCTGACCCTGAACTGCATGCGCCCCGGCGGCCTGCCGCACGACCTGCCGGTGGGCTGGACCGGCCGCTGCCGCGAGTTCGTCGACGCCTTCCCCTCGAAGGTCGACGAGTACGAGGAGCTGCTGACCGACAACCGCATCTGGAAGAAGCGGACGGTGGGGATCGGCGTGCTGGCGCCCGAGGTGGCGATCGACTACGGGATCACCGGGCCGATGCTGCGCGGCAGCGGCATCTCCTGGGACCTGAGGAAGGCCCTCCCCTACGAGGCCTACGGCGAGGTCGAGTTCGACGTGCCGCTGGGCAAGAACGGCGACACCTACGACCGCTACCTCGTGCGCATGGCGGAGATGCGGCAGGCGGCGCGGATCGTCGTCCAGTGCCTCGAGAAGCTCCCCGAGGGGCCGATCATGGCGAAGCGCCCGCGCGTCCTCAAGGCCGCCAAGGACGTCGAGGTCTACCACGGCATCGAGGGCCCGAAGGGGGAGATCGGCTTCTACATCGTGGGCGACGGCACGCCCAACCCCTATCGCTGCCACGTGCGGCCGCCGTCCTTCGTCAACCTGGCCTCGGTGCCCGAGCTGGCGCGCGGCATGCTCATCGCCGATCTCGTCGCCATCATCGGCACCACCGACATCGTCCTCGGCGAGGTGGATCGCTAGCGATGGCCCTCTTCGACGCCATCCGCCGCGCGGTGGGAGACACGCTCTTCTACTACGCCGTCTCGCCGGCGATGAAGATCCTCATCCTCCTCTTCCTCGGCATCCTGCCGGTGATCACCTACCTGGTGCTCGCCGAGCGCAAGATCCTCGGCTTCATGCAGGCCCGCGTCGGCCCCAACCGGGTGGGGCCGTGGGGCATCCTGCAGCCGATCGCCGACGTCATGAAGCTCCTCGTCAAGGAGGACACGCTGCCCAGCCAGGCGGTCAAGTGGGCGTTCGTCCTCGCCCCCTGCCTGGTCGTGGCGCCCGCCCTCATCATCTTCTCGGTCATCCCGCTGGGGCCGCCCTCCAAGCAGCCGGGCGGCCTCGCCTGGTTCGTCACCGACGTCAACACCGGCGTCCTCGTCGTCCTCGCCTTCGCCACCATCGGCGTCTACGGGCTCATCATCGGCGGCTGGTCGTCGAACAACAAGTTCTCGCTCATGGGCGGCCTGCGCTCGGCGGCGCAGATGATCTCCTACGAGGTGCCGCAGGGCCTCTCGCTGGTGGGGCCGCTGATGCTCGCCGGCAGCATGTCGCTGGTGCAGGTGGTCGAGGCGCAGCGCAAAGCCGGCTGGTGGTACGTGGTGCCGCAGTGCGTCGCCTTCTTCATCTACATGGTCGCCGGGGTCGCCGAGAGCAACCGCAACCCCTTCGACCTCCCGGAGGCCGAGTCGGAGCTCGTCGCCGGCTTCCACACCGAGTACAGCGGCATGCGCTTCGCCCTCTTCTTCCTCGGCGAGTACGCCAACATGATCGTCATCTCGGCGGTGGCGACGACGATCTTCCTCGGCGGCTGGCTGCGCCCCTTCCCCAACGTCGCGGCGCTCTCCTTCCTCGACCCGGTGCCGGGGATCGTCTGGTTCTTCTTGAAGGTCTGCGCCTTCCTCTTCGTCTACATCTGGTTCCGCGGCACCTTCCCGCGCTACCGCTTCGATCAGCTGATGGACCTCGGCTGGAAGTGGATGATCCCGCTCGCCCTGGCCAACATCGTGGTCACCGCCCTGGTCAAGCTTCTCCTGTTGAAGGGATGATTCCCGCGATGCCCGCATTCAAACGCTTCCTCGACAAGATCATGCTGCTCGACCTCTTCGCCGGCCTCGGCGTGACGGCGAAGAACATGATGAAGAAGAAGGTCACCGTGCAGTACCCCGAGGAGCGCTGGGAGCCCTCGCACCGCTTCCGCGGCATGTTCCGTCTCGACGAGGAGCGCTGCATCAAGTGCACCCTCTGCGCCAAGGACTGCCCGATCGACATCATCTACATTGACGT
>DATBQN010000114.1:0-3728 GCA_036560825.1 Thermoanaerobaculia bacterium | reverse complement strand
GGACGAGGCGCTGCGCCATCGAGCCGACGAGGGTCGAGGAGATGAGGAAGCGCTCGACGCCCAAGTCGACGAGGCGGGAGATCGAGGAGGCGGAATCGTTGGTGTGGAGGGTCGAGAAGACGAGGTGGCCGGTGAGCGCCGCCTGGATGGCGTACTGGGCCGTCTCGCCGTCGCGGATCTCGCCCACCATGATGACGTCGGGGTCCTGGCGCAGGATGTGGCGCAGCGCGGCGGCGAAGCTGATCCCCACCTTGGTCTGCACCGCGGTCTGGTTGAACTCGTCGTAGACCATCTCGATGGGATCCTCGATGGTGGTCACGTTGAGCTCGCGCGTGGCGATGGTCTTCAGGGCCGAGTAGAGGGTCGTCGTCTTCCCCGAGCCGGTCGGCCCGGTGACCAGGATGATGCCGTGCGGGCGGGTGATGAAGTCGTTGAAGCTCTGCAGCTCGTCGGGGTAGAAGCCGAGGCCCTCCAGGTCCTGCATCAGCACGTCGGGGTCGAAGATGCGCATCACCACCTTCTCGCCGAAGGCGACGGGGAGGGTGGAGACGCGGAGCTCGACGTCGCGGCCGTTCCTCGTCGCCTTGACGCGGCCGTCCTGCGGCCGCCGCTTCTCGGCGATGTCGAGGCGCGACATCGTCTTGATGCGCGAGGTCACCGCGGCGTGGACGATCTTGGGCATCGTCTGGATGTCGTGGAGGACGCCGTCGATGCGGAAGCGGATGAGGCTGTGCTCGCGCTTGGGCTCGACGTGGATGTCGCTGGCGCGGCTGTCGAAGGCGTGCTGGAGCATGAACTCGACGGCGTTGACGACGTGCTGGTCCGAGGACTCGATCTCGGACTCGCTCTTCATGCGGACGAGCTGCTCCAGGTTGCCGAGGTCGATCCCCGCCGAGAGGTCGCGCTCGGCGCGCTTCACCGAGTGGCGCAGGCCGTAGAACTCGGTGATCGCTTTGAGGATGTCGGGCTCGGAGGCGACCACCAGCTCGATCTCGCGCCCGGCGATGCGGCGGAAGGAGTCGATCCCCTCCATGTCGTAGGGGTTGGCGCAGGCGACCTTCAGGCGCCCGTTCTTCATCTCCAGCGGGATCATGCGGTGGCGCCGGGCGAACGGGCGCGAGACCTTGGACTCGATCAAGTCGGCGTTCAGGCTCAGCGTGTCGACGCGCACGTGGGGGAGGCCGGCGTCGGCGGCGATCGCCTGGGCGATCTCCTGCTCGCCGACGACGGCGCCAGCGACCTGGAGGTCGGGGAGGCGGAGCCGGCTCACCAGCTCGTAGGCGATCGCCTTCTGCTCGTAGGCGCCGTGCGAGCGCAGCCGGCTGGGGAGCTGGCGGGCCTCCTTCCTGATGCCCTCGCCGTGCTCGGCGGTGATGTGGCCACGGCGCACCAGGATGTCGGCGATCTGCTCGGGGGTGAGGTTCATGCGCTCGGGCGTCCTCGGCTCAGGGGTGCGTGGGCCGGATTTCCGAAAATCCGGCCGACAGTTTAGCGTACCGTCGCATGGCCATCGATTCCGACAAGGAGCTCCTATGAAACCCGCCGCCCGCCGTGGCCTGCCCTTCCTCGCCCTCCTCGCCCTGCTGGTAAGCCCTGCCGGCTCGCCGGTTGCCTGCGGCGCCGCTCGCGGGGCGGCCGGCGCCCTGCCCCTTGACACCATCAGCCTGCCGCCGGGCTTCTCGATCGCCCTCTACGCGCGAGTGCCGGGGGCGCGCTCGATGGCGCTCTCGCCCCGTGGCATCCTCTACGTCGGCTCGCGGGAGGGCGACAGGGTGTATGCGGTGGTGCCGGCGCCCGGCGGCAGGACGGGCGGGCGGGTGGTGCCGATCGGCTCGGAGATGGACGAGCCCAACGGCGTCGCCTGGCGGGACGGCGCGCTCTACGTCGCCGAGGTCACCCGCGTCGTGCGCTTCGACGCCATCGACGACCATCTCGACCACCCGCCGGCGCCGCGACCCTTGGCCGCCGCCTTCCCGCACCAGAGCGGCCACAGCTGGAAGTTCATCCGCTTCGGCCCCGACGGCCTCCTCTACGTGCCGGTGGGGGCGCCGTGCAACGTCTGCGAGCCCCCCGACCCGCAGGCGGGCCTCACCCGCATGCGGCCCGACGGCAGCGGCCTGGAGGTCTTCGCCCGCGGCATCCGCAACACCGTCGGCTTCGACTGGCAGCCGGGCACCGGCGTCCTTTGGTTCACCGACAACGGCCGCGACTGGCTGGGGGACGACCGTCCGCCCGACGAGCTCGATCGCGCCCCCCGGCCCGGGCTCCACTTCGGCTTTCCGTACTGCCACGGCGGCGACCTCGCTGACCCCGAGTACGGCGCCAAGCACCCGTGCAGCCAGTTCACGCCGCCGGCCCGGAAGCTCGGCGCCCACGTCGCCTCCCTCGGCATGCGCTTCTATACCGGCAGCATGTTCCCCGCCGAGTACCGCAACCAGATCTTCATCGCCGAGCACGGCTCGTGGAACCGCACGCTGCCGGTCGGCTATCGCATCACGCTGGTCAAGGTGAGCGGCGCCCGCGCGCTCTCCTACCAGCCCTTCGCCGAGGGCTGGCTGCACTGGGGCCGCGCCTGGGGGCGACCGGTCGACGTGCAGGTCGTGCCCGACGGCTCGCTCCTCGTCTCCGACGATCTCGCCGGCGCCATCTATCGGATCACCTACCGGAAAGGCGGCGTTTGATACGTATTTTTGTTCTGAGCCGATCCGATTACATGCGCCATCTTTTCACCACGCAATGTGCGTGATCGATGAACCGGCGGGCGCTCGGCTCGGCGCACACCGGCGCGCGGATCTGTGGTTTACTCTAGGCATTGGACGGTCGAAGGTGATGACTTGGACGTCTGCACCCGGAAGTGGAACGGCAGCGGCTGTCGCAACCCGCTTCCCCGAGGTAACGATCCATTGCGGCCGGCGCCTATGCCAGGCGTGGCGGTCGAACCCTCTTTCACCCATCCGCGGGGCTGAGCGAACGCTCAGCCTGCCCGCAATTCGACACAGGTCGTGCGGCACCGTAGCCGGCGAGGCGCGGCGGCGAGCGATCGAGAGGAGAGTCATGGAGGCGCCCGAAACCGTGTCCGTCGTCCCCGCCGCGGAGGTCCCGTCCGCGGAGATCCGCTCCCGGCTGAAGCAGATCATCGCCAACGTGGCGGGTCTCGACGTCGCCAGGATCCCCGATCACGCCACGCTGCGCGAGGACCTGAGCCTCGACTCGCTGTCGCTCCTCGAGATCGGCGTCGACGTCGACTTCACTTTCAAGCTCAACCTCCCGGACGAGCGCTACAAGGAGATCCAGAGCCTCGACGACATGGTCGAGCTGGTCGTCCACCGGCTCGCCGAGCCGGCGGCGGGCTCGGGGGTGGCGTGACGGGCGACACCCCTCCGCCCGCTCCGCTCGACGCGGAGCTGGCGGGCCGCATCGCCGTCACCGGGATCGGCGCCGTGACCCCGGTCGGTACCGGGCGGGCCGCGATGTGGGAGAGCCTGCTCGCCGGGCGCTCGGGCTTCTCGCCGGTCGTCTCGTTCGACACCGCGCGGCACACCGTCCATCTCGGAGCGGAGATCCACGGCTTCCGCCCCGAGGAGCACGTGCGGACCCTCGACCCGGCGCGCCTCGGCCGCGCCTCGCAGCTCGCCATCGCCGCGGCGCGCCTGGCCTTGGCCGACGCCGGGATCGGCCTCGATACCTTCGACGGCGAGCGGGCGGGGGTGTCGATGGGCACCACCTCG
>DATBQN010000113.1:0-6087 GCA_036560825.1 Thermoanaerobaculia bacterium | reverse complement strand
CGCGCCCGCGGCCGGCGCCGCGCGCCCTCTTCCTCCTCGCCGACAGCGTCGACCTCCCGGCGCCGGTCCTCCGCGCCGTCGACCGCGATCGGGTGGCGCTCGCCGACCTCCCCGCCGGCGGCGCCGGCGCCTCGTTCGTCGCCGCCGCCCAGCTCCTGGCGGCGTACGGCTGGGTAACCTTGCCGATGTCCGTCCACGGCCTCGACCTCGGCGTGACGGGACGACCCGGCGCCGAGCGCCTCGACAATCCGGTCGGACCGCCCTCCGGCTTTGGCGTCGACCTGATCGCGCTCTTCCGCCGCTTGCGCGGCCGGCGGCCGCGGAGACCCGTCGACCCGCGGCGCTCGCAGATCGGCGCGGACCCGCGGCTGACGCTCCTCCGCGCCGTCGCACGGACGACCGGCGGCGAGGTGCTGGGCTACCCGGAGTCGCTCGGGCCGGCGCTCGAGGGCCTCGGTTGGCGCTGGCACCTCTGGTTCTCGGCGCCGTCGACGGCGGAGGGAAAGATCCATGCCGTGACGGTCGAACTGGTGCGGACGGGAGAGGCGCTCCGCGCGCCCCAGTGGGTGCGCTCCGGAGTGCCCGAGGAGCTCGCCGACGCCCGCCTCGGCGCCCTCCTCGCCGGCAGCCCGCCCGCGGGCGATCTCCCCGTCGAGCTGCGGGTCGAGAGGGCCGGGGACGAGGCGACCGTGACGCTGCGGCTGCGGACGCCCCTGCCCGCCGGGACGGGCCCGCTCCGCGTCTCGCTGGCGACGGACGCCGGCGGCACCCTGCGCCGCCATGTTCTCGACGGCGCTACGGAGACCGTCCGCGTCACCGTGCGTTCTGGAGCGCGACGCCTCGCCGCGGTCGTCGAGGATCTCGAGAGCGAGCGCTGGGGCGGCGCGGTCGCGGAGCTCGAGTGATCGCGAGCCGTGCTTTCGGCGACCCGCGTCCGCTACCGCCGGCGCCATGCTGCTGAGCCGGCTGGTCGCTCGGAGATCTCGAGCCATGAAGAGCGCCGCGCGCCGGACCGTCCTCTCGGCATCCGCCCTGGCGCTCGCCGCCTTCACCGCGGCGACCACGCCGCCGCCGGCGCGACAGGGGTTCGGAGAGAACCTCGCGGTGCGCGAGACGGAGGTCGTCTTCGGGCCCGACAACTCGCTGCGAGAGAGCGAGCCGGCGGAGGCGTTCGTCGTCTTCGACGACGGCCACCGGCGGCCGGTGGTGCGGGCCGAGCGCCTGAAGGTGGATCCCTGGACGATCGTCGTCTACCTCGATCCCATCCTTGCGGCCCCCGACACCGGCTTCCTCGCCGCCCTCGGCCTGTCGCGGACGAGCGAGGCGCTGGCCGAGCGGGCAGAGGTAGGGATCGTCGTCGCCGACCCCGAGCCGCGCATGGTTCTCGCGCCGACCCGCGAGCCGCGCGTCCTCGGCAACCGCTTCGCCGATCTCGCCGGCGAGCTGTCTCGCCGGAGGGATCGCAGCGCTGGCGAGCGGCCGCCCGACCTCACCGCGGTCCGCTCCCAGCTCGACCGCATGGTCGCCTTCCTCGCCGGCCGGCGGCAGCCCGCGCCGCGCGCCCTCTTCCTCGTCGCCGATGGCCGCGACGTCGAGCCCGCCGTCCTCAACGCCCTCGGCAGCGACCGGGTCGACCCGGCGCGCCTCCCCGAGGAGGGCGGCGCCCGCGCTTACGTGAGGGCCGCCCAGACGCTCGCGGCCTACGGCTGGGTGATCCTCGCGCTGCCCTTCCGCCGCGCCGTCGAGCCGTTCGACCTCACACCGCCGCCACCCAGCGCCGGGATCAAGCCGGGCGAGGTGCTCCGTAAGCTGCGCGGCATGCACCCTCGCCGCTCGCCCGACCCCTTCCTCGCCGACTACGGCGCCGACTCGCGCCTCGCCATTCTGCGCGCGGTCGGGCGCATGACGGATGGAGCCCTCGTGGGACGCGCCGCGATGCTCCAGCCGGCCATCGCGGACCTCTCCTGGCGCTGGCATCTCTGGTTCTCCGCCCCTTCGACCGCCGTCGAGGGGAGGGTGCATCCGGTGACGGTCGAGCTGTTGCGGACGGGAGAGGCGCTCCGCGCCACGCAATGGGTGCGCTCCGGAGTGCCCGAGGGCCTCGCTGACGCCCGCCTCGGCGCCCTCCTCGCCGGCAGCCCGCCGGCGGGCGATCTCCCCGTCGAGCTGCGGGTCGAGAGGGCCGGGGACGAGGCGGCCGTGACGCTGCGGCTGCGGACGCCCCTGCCCGCCGGGACGGGCCCGCTCCGCGTCTCGCTGGCGACCGACGCCGGCGGCACCCTCCGCCGCCACGTCCTCGACGGTGCCGCGGATACCGTCCGCGTCACCGTGCCATCCGGAGCGCGGCGCCTCGCCGCGGTCGTCGAGGAGCTCGAGGGCGAGCGCTGGGGCGGCGCGGTCGCCGCGCTGGAATGAGCGGGGCGCCCGGCCCTTCCAGCGGCCAGGCGCACCCGACTCGTCTCTAGTGGTGCGGGGTCGCGGCGGGAGCGACCGGCTTCGCGCCCGTCAGGCTCTTGTAGACGGTCTCGATCCAGAAGTCGGTGGTGATGAACTGGCCTCCCCACGACTTCCACTCCGCCGGCAGGCCGGCCTTCTGCAGATCCTGCAGGCTCTTGCCGGCCTTGATCCCCGCGCTCACGGTGTCGAGGGAGTCCGTCAGCATGCGGTGGAAAGTCTTCAGGCCGCTGACGTCGGAGAGCGGCCCGTGGCCGGGGATGACCTTGGCGTCGGCCGGAATCATGGGGAGGACCGTGGCCACGGCGTCCGCCATGCCCTGGACGCTGCCGCCGCTCGACAGGTCGACGAAGGGGAAGAAGCCGTTGAAGAAGTCGTCCCCCATGTGGACGACGTGCGAGCCGGTGAAGAAGATGACGCTGTCGCCGTCCGTGTGGCCGTGGGGGAAGTGGACGACCCGGATCTCCTCGCCGTTGAAGTGGACGCTGAGGGCCTGGTCGAAGGTGACGACCGGCCAGGCCGTCGCCGGCGAGGCCGCAACGGTGTTGCCCATCACGTGCTGGTCGGTCATCAGGCGCTTCCTGACGTTGGTATGGGCGATGATCGGCGCCTCGGCGCCGAAGATCGCGTTGCCGCCGGTGTGGTCGCCGTGCCAGTGGGTGTTCAGGACCCACTTCAGGCTGCCGCCGCCGAGACCCTTGAGGGCGGCGCGGATCTTCTCGGCGAGCGGCGCGTACTGGTCGTCGACGATGAGGATGCCGTCGCTCCCCACCGAGACGCCGATGTTGCCGCCGGACCCGGTCAGCATGTGGATCTTGCCGGCGACCGGTATCGCCTTGACCTCGACCTTGGAGAAGTCCTGCTGCTGCGCGAGAGCCGGCACGGCGGCCAGCCCGGAGAGCGCCAGAATTACCGCCAGGGTGAGGCTACCGCCATGAGAATCGTGTCGCATCGGGCCTCTCCTCCTTGAGAGAGATCGGCTGGAAAGGAACTTGAAAAAACGCGCCGACTCTAGCACGCGGCCGCCGCGGGATAGGATGGCGCGCCGCGGCGCAGGAGGCCCGGCGGCGGCGGCCGGCTCGAGGGAGGACGGCGATGTCGACGGACGAGACGGCTGAAGCCCGGCCGCGGCGGTGGAGGCTCCGGGGTCTCTATCCGGCGGCCGTCTGCCTGTTGATCGCCGCGATCGCCTTCGCCCATCTCTACCGCCTCCCCGCGGTGCCGCGCGGGCTCTACTTCGACGAGTGCTCGATCGGCTTGAACGCCGCGCTCGTCGCCGCCGGCGGCCGCGACGAGCACGAGGTCTTCCTGCCCGTCTTCTTCGAGTCGTTCGGCAACCTCAAGAACCCGCTCTACGTCTACGCCACGGCGCTCCTCTTCGCGCTCGCCGGGCCATCGGACGGTGGCCTGCGGGCGGTCTCCGCCCTCTTCTTCGCCGCCTTCCTCGCCGGCCTCTGGGCCCTCGCGCGGCGGCTCTTTCCCGGCTCGCGCGCGACCGCGCTCTATGCCCTCGCCGCCGGCGGGTTCCTGCCCTGGTTCTTCACCCTCTCGCGCATCGCCTTCGAGGCGATCACCCAGGTGCCGGTGGCGGTCTGGTCGCTCGTCCTCGCCCACCGCGTCTACGAGGACGGCGAGCAGGGCCGGCCGTTAGCTGCCGCCGCGGGGCTCGGCCTCGTCGCCGGCCTCTCGCTCTACTCCTACACGACGGCGCGGCTCCTCACCTTCCTCTTCGTCCTCTCGCTCCTCGCGATCTACCGGGAGCGGCGCTACCTCCGCCGGCACGCCGCCATGCTCGCCGCCTTCGCCGTCGGCTGCCTCCCCTATCTCGCCTTCGCACTGGCCCACCCCGGAGCCCTCCAGAAGCGCTTCAACCGCATCTCGTTCCTCACCGATCCGGGCACCTCCGCGGGCGCCAAGCTCGCTCAGCTCGCCCGCCAGTACCTGGAGAGCTTCACCCCCTCGTTCCTCCTCCTCTCGGGCGACGCCAACCGCCGCCACTCGACGGGCCTGACCGGC
Source organism: Thermoanaerobaculia bacterium (assembly GCA_036560825.1). GTDB lineage: Bacteria > Acidobacteriota > Thermoanaerobaculia > Multivoradales > UBA5704 > DATBQN01. The sequence continues at coordinate 1,617 of DATBQN010000113.1, read as the reverse complement.
GAGATCTTCGTGACGGTCGCCGTCCTCGCCGCCGTGGGGCTCGCCTGGATGGCCCGGCGGGCGCTCCGAGCGGACCGCTTCGCGGGCCTGCTCCTCGCCAACGCCATCGTCTCTCCGCTCGGCATGGCGCTCACCGAGCCGCAGCACGCCCTCCGCGGCGTCCTCTTGGGCCTCTACCTGCTCGTCGCCTCCTGCTACGGCCTCGCGCTCCTCGCGGAAACGGAACGGCCGCGCTGGCGCCGCGCCGCGCTGCTCGCCGTCGCCCTCGGCCTCGCCCTCGAGAGCGGCCATCTCGTCCTCGCCTACTTCGGCCCCTACGCCGCGGCGAGCGAAGAGGCGTTCCTCTCCTACGACTTCGAAGGGCTGGTCGAGACCGCCTGGAAGGGAGGCGCGAGAGAGATCGTCGTGGTGCCGCGGCCGCGCGTCTTCTACGCTCTCCCGGATTTCTATCGGCAGACGCGGCGGCCGCCGCCCCCCCTCCGCACCGGCCCGCCGATCGCCGCCCCCGGCACCTGCCTCGTCTACTTCCTCGACGACCTGCGCATCGGCGACGGGGACCGCTACCCGAGCCAGCTACTGGGCGCCGGGCACCAGACGCTCATGCGCTGTTACGCCCTGCCGCCGATGAAGGAGCCGGGGTGAGGACCCTGGGAGTGCGGGATCAGAAGGCCAAAGTGAACAGCTTCACCGCGCCGTTGTAGACGAAGAGACATCGATCGAGGATGTCCCGGCCGATGAGCGCATGGAAGCCCTGTCCACCCAGCAGCTCGGACGACACGACAGGGATCGTCTGGAGAACGAGCGCGGGGGCCCCCGTGGCCGCGGGGATGATCAGCGCAACATCGAACTGATCGGCTCGATGCGGCGTCGAACCCGTGGAGGGTGTGTTGACGTTGACGCTGCCCGTCGGTGTCAGCCCCAATCGTGTGATCAGGACCGATGGATCGACGCACGTACAGCTGGCGCCCGTATCAACCAACGCTCGGATCGAAACCGGATCGGGAAGTTGGCGGCCCGCTGCCGCAAGTGCGTCGCTACGCGCTTGGCTGACCGCCACGAACGCCTGAAGGATTGGTCCATTCGAGCTGACCTGAAGGGTGAAGTGAGGCACCAGGTCAAACCGCCCGCGGCGCTGGAGCGCAGGGGTCCACGAAGCGCGAGATGAACTGGGCTTGCTCCACCGACTGGATCTGCTTCACCAAGAATGGGTCCAGACCGAATTGAGCGTAACCGGCTTTGACCGCATCCTCGTAGCTGGTGAAAACGTCCACCACTCGCTCCTGATGCACCAGGGCGAATTTCCCCTCGTGCTCGGCTTTGAGCTCAGGGAGCTTGCTCTCGAACGTCTCCAGCTCTCTTTCCAGGGCCATGGGACACCTCGGCGCAAACTCGATTATAAGCTGACGGGCGATCTCCTCACCGAGGATTGATGAATGCCAGCTACTCGTAGCGTAGTGCGTCGATGGGGTCGAGGGCCGCGGCGCGGGTCGCCGGGTAGAGCCCGGAGGCGAGGCCGACCGCCATCGCGACGCCGCTCGAGACGAGGATCGAGGCGAGGGTGACGATGGTCCGCCAGCCGGCGTAGGCGGCGACGCCGCGGGCGATGGCGAGCCCGAC
>DATBQN010000112.1:0-10452 GCA_036560825.1 Thermoanaerobaculia bacterium | reverse complement strand
GGGGTCGCTCCCGAGCAGGCGGGCAAGGACTGGACGGCAAGGATCGAGATCAAGATGCGCTTCCTCGCGGCGGCGCTCAAACCCGGTGCGCCGACCGCGGTCCTCGTCCTCCTCGAGCAGCTGCCGCAAGGGCACGGACCTGCGCCCGTCCCACAGCTGCGGGATCGCGGCGCCGCGTCCTCGGCGATCGCTCGCCCCTACGGCACCGGTTTGAAGCGCGTCGCCGGGTCTCCCAGGAAGGTGTAGAGGTCCAAGGTGGCGGCGACGCCGGTGCTCGCCTCGTCGCGCAGCGCCGCGAGCACGGCGTCGCCGAGGCGGAGGTTCGCGGGCTTGGCGATCTCGCGCAGGAAGGCGGCGCCCAGGGCACGGCCCTCCGCGTGGTACGAGAGGCCGGAGGCACTCCAGGCCGCGACGCCGCCGCCGGCCGGCTGCCGCACCAGCTCCTCGCCGAGCGACGAGAAGCCCGGCACCTCGAAGCGGTTGACCGAGCAGGTGAGCGCCGCCACCAGGGGCAGGCGGGGCGAGTTGGACAGCGCCGGCACGTCGCCCGTCGTCAGGAGGCCCGCCGCGGCGAGGCGGTCGAGGCCGCCGTGGCCGAGGTAGGTCACCAGGTCGACGCCTCCCCCCAGCGCCGCGAAGAGGTCGCCGCGGGCCGCGGCGAGGCCGCTCGCGCCGAGGTCGATCGACTGCGCGCTCCAACCGGGCGGCAGCTGCTGCGCCAGGACCGCGCTGTCCGCGGCGAAGTCGATGGCGCCGTCGGTGCCGTCGGCGAGCAGCAGGGAGCGGCCGGCCCAGCCGGCGCCGGCCGCCGCCTCGTAGGCCTGGAGCTTCCGCACCACGCCGCGCAGCTCCGCCGCCGAGACCACCGGCAGGCGGCCGATGGCGACGTCCGGCAGACCGTCGCCGTCGCCGTCGGCGAGGCGATTGTCCGAGGCGAAGAGGCCCCACGGGGTCTCCACCATCAGCGGCGGCACCAGGTTGCCGCCCGTCCCCAGCAGGTTGCGGTAGTCGAAGTTGCCGCCCCCGGCGAGGACCACGTAACGCGGCGCCGGCCGCCAGCTCGCGTGGGCGAAGGCGAGGAAGTCGTGCAGCGCGTGCGGGCTCGACAGCCCGTCGTTGAACTGGTCCATGACGTCGGCGACGTCGACCACGGCGGTGCGCAGACCCTCCGCCGCGCGCAGCGCGGCGAGGTCCGCGGCGGCGTCCTTGAGGTCCGCGGTCGTCACCACCAGGTAGTCGGCGCCGTTGGCGGAGGAGCGCAGGTCCGCCCTCCCCAGGTGCCGTATCCACAACGGAGCGCGGACCGCCGTCGGTCCCACGGCGACGTAGGGCGTCGCCGGCGTCGACGGGAGCAAGGTGACGCTGGCGCCGCCCGGCGCGCTGTCGACGCGCAGGTTGGTGAGCCAGCGCGGCCGGCGGGGATCGGTGAGGTCGAGCACCCGCACCTGCGGTGCGGAGAAGCCGCTCACCGTCACCACGCTATGGCCGTCGCCGCGGAAGGCCAGGGTGTCGCCCGCGGCGGCGAACGATCGCTCGTAGGTGGTGGCGAAGCGGTCGATGTAGAAGATGCTGCCGGCCGCCTGCGGGTCGGCGCTGACCTGCACCTGGTTGCCGCTCGCCTGGAGCACGCCGGGCGGCACCTGGAACGTTGCGGTCTGCGCCGTGAGGCCCGACCAGCTGGTGTCCCCCAGGGCGACGCCGTTGAGCGTCACCAGGGCGCGGTGCTCGACGCTGGTCGCGCCGTGCAGGCCGACGGCGAGCTGGGCGCCGCCGGAGGAGAATCCCGGGGCGTCGAGGGTGAAGCTCTTGGCGCCGTCCGTGGGATCGCCGGCGACCGCGAAGTCCCAATACCAGTAGTCCGAGTCGGGGTCGGCGGGCACCACGACCGCCGCGAAGAGGTTGCGCTCCGCCACCGCGGTGTCGGAGAAGGTGCGGTCCGGGCCGGCCGGAGCGGACGGGCTGCCGGCGCTCGCCGACTCCATCGCCAGACCGTCGTCGCTGCGCAGCCAGTAGACGTTCTCGGCCGAGTAGATGCTGTCGATCGCCTGGCCCCAGAAGAGGATGCCCTGTCCTCCGGCATCGGCCGTCCAGGCCACCGGCTGGCCCTGCTGCGAGAGGGAGTAGGCGCGGCCCGAGATCTTCTGCTGGACCTCCTTCGCCGTCGTCCCCAGCGCCGCGGCGAGCGCCGCCGCGTCGATGCGGTAGAGACCGCTCGCGCCGACGCCGATCTTGAGCGTTGCCTTCTTGCCGGCGGTCTTCTCGCCGCCGGCGATCGCTTCCAGGCGGCGCGGGGCGCGCGCCGCGGCGATGCGGCCGGCCCACGCCGCGTCGAGGTGCGGGCCGGCCGGAGCGTCGCCGCCGCCTGGCTCGAGCGTCACGTCGAACGGCCCGTGTCGGCGCGCGCCGCCGTCGATCGCCGTCTCGACGATCATGTAGCGCAGGCTGCCGGCGCGCGGCGCGCTCGGATCGGCGACGCGATAGGTGCCGCCCTGCGGCGCGCCCACCAGGCTCGCCACCCGCCGCTCGTTCACCCGCTCCCAGCGCTCGCCCTGCGCGTCGAGGCGGAGCCGGTAGAGGTCGTACCCGGCGCTCCCGATCTCCGACGCCGTGGACCACTCGACCACCGGGCCGTGGGGACCCTCCACGGCGCGGAGCCCGGCGACCACCGCCGGGGTGATCGAGGCCTCGGTCGCCGCGAGCTCGCACAGCGGGCCGAAGGTGAAGGTGGCGCGCGCCTGGGTGGCGTTGCCGGTCTCGTCCAGCCAGGTCGCCCGCGTGCCGTTGGTGGTCTGCGTGCCGGTAACCACGATCCGCTGGTTCGGCGCCGTCGGATGCACGATCACCCGGTAGGCGAGGATCGCCGTCGTTCCCGCCGCGACGGTGCCCGGGTTCCAGGTGACGTTGCCGGTACCGTTGAGCGCCGGCGCCGCGGTGACCGTGCCCTGGCTCACCTGGGCGATGCCGTCGTACTTGACGTTGGCGGCCGGGCCGGGGACGTTGGCGGTGACCAGGTTGGTGGCCGAGAAGGTGATCGCGCGGGCGGTCGGGTTGCCCACCCGGACGGTGACGGTGAACACGGAGTCCATGCCGTTGGCGGGCGGATTGGGGCCGTTGTTCCCGCCCGACCCCGAGTAGCGAAGCTGCTGCTCCAGGTAGGGCTTGACCGGAGCCGCACCGCCGTCGGTGGGGAGGTAGACGCGGTAGGTGTTGGCCTGCGGCTGCGCGGTGGGCGGCGCGTTGGCGGAGCTCGAGTTGCCGATGTAGTAGGTGATGTGGTTGTTGCCGTTGCCGGGGAAGTTGCCGATCGTCACCTCGAGCTTCCAGAGCCCGTAGTCGATCGAGTCGGTGTCGTTCGTCCAGCCGCCGAAGGAGTCGGTGACCCAGACATCGCTCTCCGAGAGCAGCGCGCCCGTCGCGTTGTGGACGAGGACGCCGGTGCGGCTGGTCAGGCGCAGCAGGTCGCCGCCCCCGGTGGCGCCGGAGTGGTCCCAGTCGAAGTTGTTGGACTTGGCGGTGCAGCTCGCGGTGACGTAGGGGTAGTTGACGTAGGCCTGCAGCGTCGCCACGTTGGTGGGGTTCGAGATGTAGTTCTGGAACGACTCGTAGTAGATCGGGTACTCGGTGCCGCCGGAGGTCGCGTCGCCGTCATTGGCGCGGATGCCGTAGCCGCTGTCGGCGACGCCGTTGGCGGCGCCGGAGCAGTCGACGATGCCCGCCCAGTGGCCGTTGCCCGGGGCAACGTTGGAGTTGGGGCCCTTGATGGCGATCGTTCCACCCCGCCAGTTGGCTGCATTGTTCAGCGTATCGCTCTCGGTCCCCGTCAGACCGCCGTTCGTCTGCGTCGCGTCGGCGCCGCCGACGCTGATGCCGCCACGGTTCGCGTTGGCGCGCGCAGTACTCGCCGCCCAGGTCGAGGTGTCGTTCGCGCTCGAGGCGAACAGCCGCAGCACGCGGGTGTTCTCGCGCAGGGCCTCGGCGGTGGGCGTGACGACGGTCGCGTTGGAGCCGCCGTTGGCGAAGGACGAGGCGTTGACCGGGTTTGTCGTGTCGACGCCGGTGTAGCGCAGGATGGCGCCGGCGGCCGTCGTCGCGGCGTTCAGGGTGAAGATGTAGCTAGCGCCTTCCGCGGCGCCCGCCACGCGGTAGAAGACCGCCAACCGGCACCCGGCGCCACAGTCGGCTTGGGACTGCAGGCTGACCGCCGTCCAGCCCGCCGGGGCGGTGATTGTGTCGCCGAGTACCGAGTCGCCGACGATGGCGATCAGCAGGTCGTTGGCGGCCGTGCCGACGGGCGTGTTGATCGTCAACGTCGTGCCCCCGGCGGCCTTGGTCGCCGTGGTGCTGTTGGCGAACGCCGGGGCCGTCGTCACCACCGCCGAGCTGTCGTAGAGGCTCAGCCAGGCGTTGTCGCCGCCCGTCGGGACGAGCGTGTTGCCGGCGCTGTAGCGCAGCGGCTGGGCGGTGCCCGACGGATTGAGCAGTGTGTAGGTGCAGGTGGTGTCGAACGAGTTGTCCCCGGTGTGCGGGAAGTCCCACTGGTCTCCCGGAAAGCCGCCGTGGCCGACGTCGGCGTCGAAGAGGTCCACCACCAGCTTGCTGGCGCCGCTCGGCACCTCGATGAAGTAGCGATAGGAGGTGTTGAGGCCGGCGCTCGAGCTGACGTAGTCGCCCACCCCGGTGGCGCTCGCGCCGCCCTTGGGCGAGAAGACGACGCCGCCCGAGGAGGCGCCGAAGGCGTCGGATCCGCCGGCCAGGAGACTCGCGGCGAGCACGACTCCGGCCGCGATCGTCGTGCGACGAGGGAAGAGAGATCCGTTCGCGAAGGACGTCATGTCGTCGCCTCCTGATCCGGCGCGCGCCTGCCGGCGCGGTCCGCTCAACTCCTGCCATCGAGCTGCGTCACGCGATGTGGGGATGTTAGCACGCACGATCGCCGTGGCCATCGTCCACGTGGGATGAGGCTGTGGACGAGGCGGTCGCTCGGCTGTGGCGGAACCGCAGCTTCGGCGTCCCGGGTCAACCCGACCGGGGGCCGACCGGGGGGCCGGCCGGGCGGCGAATGCTAGTGGGCCTCGTCGCCGCCGGCGGCGGCAGGGGCGGGCTCGGCGGCCTCGGCCTCCTCGAGCGGCACCAGCCAGCCGGTGCCCTTCAAGGTCGCCACGTCGATCTTGGCGTGGCAGCGGACGCGCACGTAGTCGAGGGTCAGGTCGCCCGCGATGCGCACCTCGCCGGTGCCCTGCTCGAGGTCGGCGTCGGAGACGTCGTAGTCCTCGGGGGCGACGCGCACGCCGAGCTCGGTGCCGCCGCGGGTTTCGGTGAAGAGCACGTGGACGTAGCGGCGATCGAGCGCCGCCTTGAAGGCCGCGAGGTTGGGCTCGGGCCGCAACGAGACGACGATGGGCTGCTCCTTGGTGAGGCGCTGTACCAGGTCGTTCATGAGAATGTTCCTCCTCGCCTATGAAAGGTACCTCGACGGCCGGCGAACGGGACGCGACGGCCTCAGCAGCCGGTCGGGCAGACCGTGCAGCAGAGGAACTGCTGGTCGTAGAGATAGCACTTGGCGCCGGGCTGATCGGAGCAGCGGTCGCCCGGCTTCAGGGAGGAGCAGGGTCCGAGCGTGCAGCTCGGCGGCAGGCGGGGGGTCGGGATGCTGAACGGGCCTCCCTGCGTCGTCGTCGAGCCGAAGGGGGTCTTCAGGGCCACGGCGCCCGTCCCCCCGACCACCGCCTGGCCGCTCAGCGGGCCGGAGATCACGATCCCGGTCGAGAAGGCGACGGTGGCGGGCTTGGCGGCCCCCGGCGCGGCCGGCGGGGTGAAGGAGAGGGCGCTGCCGGCGAACCGCACGCCGGCCACGGCGGCCTCCGATCCCGGCTGGGCCTTGACCCAGCCGGCGGCCCTGGCGCCGCGGAAGTGGAGGACGACGGTGGTGTGCGGGCCGACCTCCGAGATCTGCACCTCGAGCGGCACGCCGGCGGGCTTCGCGGTCTTCGGCGCCCCAGCGGGGGTTGCCGGGGTCGCCGCCGGCAGGGGGAGCGCCATCGTCACGACACCCAGCCAGAGCCCGAAGTAGCCTGCGCCTCGCCGCATCGTCGCCTCCTCGCGAACGGGACGCCGCGAGCTCACGACCCCGCGGCGGAGTGATCCATCGGATCACGCGCGGGCGATTATACGGGCGATGAAAGGGGAGCGGCGGGGCGCTCCGCCCGCCGCTGGGCGAGGAGCCAGCGCCAGAGCTCGGGCGTCGCGTAGGCGCGGTCCCAGGAGTCGTGGCCGGCGTCCGGGTACTCGGTGTAGCGCGCGTCCGGGGAGACCGTCCGCAGGGCGGCCACCATGCGCCGCGACTGCTCGGCCGGGATCTGGCCGTCGAGCGCGCCGTGGAAGGCCCACACCGGCAGCGGGCCGATCTCGCGGGCGAGTGCCGCGAAGGGGTCGGGCTGGGCGAGGAGGGCCCGCCACTCCGCCGGGGTGCCGGCGGGGAGGGGATCGTCCGGCTCAGGCTGCACCTCGCCGCAGACCGGAGCGGCGGCGGCGAAGCGGCGGTCTCTCGCCAGGTACCAGGCCCCCGAGCCGCCCATCGAGATGCCGGTCAGGTAGAGCCGGCTGGGGTCGCCATGGAATTCGGCCACCGTCCGGTCGAGCGCCGCGAGCGCCTGGCGCGCCATCGCGCCCAGCCATTTCTCGCCCGCCCGGCACTGGGGGAGGACGACGATCGCGGGCACCCGGCCCGGCTGCTTCAGGAGGAGAGGGCCGAGGCCCACCGTCGCCTGGGAGACGTCGTCGTCGCCGCGCTCGCCGCTGCCGTGGAGGAAGAGGACGACCGGCCAGGCGAGCCGCGGGTCGTGGCCGCGGGGGAGGAAGACGCGGAACCGATAGACGGCGCCGTCCACGGCGACGCTGCGCTCGAGGAGCCGCGCGCGGGCGAGCTGGCCGAGGTAGCGCGAGCTGCAGCTCGAGAGCCACGAGCCGGCGAGGAGGACGAGCCAGGCGGCGGCGCGCGTCGGGGGCAAGGCGATCTCGGGCGGTCGACGGCTCGGATGCCGCCGGCCGGCATGATACCGCGCTGCATTCGAGGGCAGGGCCCGGCGTCCGGCTGCTAGACTACTCCCCTGGTCATGAGAGACGAGCACGCGGTGGCGGTGATCTCCGGCGCCGGCTCCGGCATCGGCCGCGAGGTGGCGCTGGAGCTGGCGCGCCGCGGCTGGGAGCTCGCCCTCCTCGGGCGCGGCCTGCTGCCCCTCGAGCGGACGCTGGCCGACGCCGGCGGCGGCGGCGGGGCGTTCGCCTGCGACGTGCGCGATCCCCAGGCCGTGGCCGTGGCAAGCGCCGCCATCGAGGCGCGCTGGGGCGCGGCGGACGTCGTCGTCCCCGCCGCGGGGGTGAGCACCATCCAGCCGCTCGAGGACACCGCGCCCGAGGAGTTCGCCGCCGTCGTCGACACCAACCTGACCGGCGCCTTCCTCCTCCTGCGCGCCCTCCTTCCGGCGATGAAGCGGCGGGGGAAGGGATGGATCGTTCCCCTCCTCTCGGTCGCCGCCCGCCGCGGCTTCCCCGGCTGGTCGGCGTACTGCGCCAGCAAGTGGGGCCTGGCGGGGCTCGTCGCCGCCCTCCGCGACGAGCTCGCCGGGACCGGCCTGCGCGTCACCTCCGTCTACCCGGGGGCCACCGACACGCCGATCTGGGAGGGGATGCCGGGAACCTGGGACCGCAACCTCATGGTGCCGGCGGCGGAGGTGGCGCGGGCGATCGGCTACGCCCTTTCGGCCGACCCCCGCGCCCTGGTCGAGGAGATCCACCTGGGGCCGGCCGGCGGGTCCCAGTGAGCCAGCCCGCGAGCCTGCAGGTCGGCGGCTGGCGCCCGCCGGCCTGGATCATCCTCCTGACGCCGCTCCTGCCGCTCCTCGCCGCCCTGCCCGGCGGGCGCTGGATCCTCCCCGCCGTGGCGCCGCTCACCGTCTATCCGGCCTTCGCGGCGCGGGTCCGCGAGCGCGACTACCTCGGCGCCTGGACGCTCGGCGTCGCCTGGGCCTTCCTCCTCTCGCTCGGCGTCGTCGCCCTCGTCCATTGGCAGCCGCACCTCGCGAGCGCGGGCATCCTTCACGGCGAGGACTATCGGGGCGAGATGTTCGGCTGGGTGGCGACCGGCGAGGCGCCGGAGAACCACCCGGCGGTCTTCATCCCCCAGCACCTGCTCCATCTCGCCGTCTTCCTCGCCGCCACCTGGCTCTCCGGCGGCTACCTCGGCCTGGTGATGGGCGCGGCGCTGGTCGACTACATGAGCTACTTCGTGGGCAGCTTCGCGGTGGCGAGCGGCCATCCGCTCCTCGGCGCCCTCGCCGCCTGGGTGCCCTGGTCGGTCCTCCGCGTCGCCGCCTTCGTGCTCCTCGGCGCCGTCTTCGCGCGCCCGCTCCTGGCGCGCAAACCGTGGCCCTTTACCCGCCTCGAGCACTCCCTGATGGCCCTGGCCGCGAGCGGCCTCCTCGCCGACATCCTGATCAAGGCCACCCTCGCTCCCGCCTATGGGCGGTTCCTGCGCCAGATGGCGCGGACGGCCGGGCTGGGATGAGCATTCTCGGCCTCGGACCGTCAAGGCTCCCGGAGGATCTCCCGATGATCGACAAGAGATGGATCGCCTCCGCCGTCCTCGCGCTCGCTCTCCTCCCCGGCGCCGCGCGGGCCGGGGCGAAAGCGGCCGAGATCACCGTCCGCGCCGCGCCCGGCACGCCGTTCGCGGACGGCGACCGGCTCGTCGCCCGTGCCCTCGGGCTCGTCGACTGGTACCGCGGCGGCCGGCTGCTGGCGACGCTCGGCGACCCCGCCGGCCTCGTCGCCCCGGGGCGCGAGGGGGAGACGGCGGGCCGGCTCGCGCTGGTCGACGCCCTCGGCCGGCCGGCGGCCGGCGTCGAGCCCGGCCAGGCGCTGTTCCTCGCTCTCGGGCCGCCGGCGAAGATCTTCTACCAGCGCGGCCACCGCCTCCCGGCCGGCGTGCTGATGACCTACCACGGCGGCTACGTGATGGGCGCCAGCCGCACCGTGGCGATCTTCTGGGGGCCGGAGTGGAGCGACCCGGCGTTCGCGGGCGACAAGGTCGCGGGCATCGAGAGCCTGCTCTCCGGGTTCACCGGCAGCCGCTACATCGGCGTCCTCAAGGAGTACGCGACGAAGACGTCGAGGGCGACCAGCGCGACGACCTACCTCGGGCCCGTCTTCGACGCCAGCCCTCCGCCGGCGCACAACCTGAGCCCGCTCGAGGTGCTGAACGAGGCCTGCAAGGTCACCTCCGGCCAGCCCGATCCCGCCACGGTCTACCTCGTCTACACCTCGACCGGCCTCGATCCGGTCAAGTTCTGCGCCTACCACACCTGGTGGCACTGCGACGGCGGAGCGCCGCTCCAGGCGGCCTATCTGCCGAACCTCGACGGGGTCAAGGGCTGCGACATCAAGGACACCGTCACGGCCCACTCGCCGGGCTTGGCCGCCCTCGCCAACGGCACGGCGCACGAGCTCACCGAGGCGATCACCGATCCGCGGGGCGAGGGCTGGTTCGACGCCCTCCCCGACTTCAGCGGCGAGATCGGCGACAAGTGCGCCTACGTCTTCGGCCGCCGCCCCGTCACCCTCGCCGACGGCGCGCAGTGGAAGCTCCAGACCCTGTGGTCGAACGCCGCCTACCGGACCGGCAAAGGCGTCCTCAACCGCCAGCACCAGGCCGGCTGCGTGCCACCGTGAGGTCGAGGGCCGGCCTCCTCGGCTCGCACCGCCGGGCCGGTTGCCGCTAGACTCTCGCGGCATGGCAGGCTTGCTGATCCTCGTTCACCGGCTCGCGCCGGCGGTTCTCGCCCTGGTCGCGCTGCCTGCCGCGGCTCATGGCGCCGCCGGCGCCGCCCACCTGGAATGGGCGCGCAAGCTGGTCGACGGCGTCACGCCGGAGACCAACGTCTACGCGTCGCGCCCCACCGTCGTCGCCTGGGCCGGGGTGGACGGGGCGAGCGAGACGCGCAACCGGAGCGTCTGCAGCGCCCTCGTCGCCCATCTCCTGATGCGGGCGTACGGCTACCGCACCGCGGACTTCGATCCCTGGCTGGGCGGGCGCTTCCCGCGCGCCGCGGGCTTCCACGACGCGATCGCCGCCGGCCGCGGCTTCGATCGCGTGCGGCGGGTCGGGGACGTCCAGCCCGGCGACGTGCTGGCGATCCAATACCCTCCCGGAACCCGCCCCACCGGCCACGTGCTCCTCGCCGCGGCGCGGCCGGCCGAGCGCAGAGCGACGGCGCCCGTCGTGCCCGGCACCGCGCAGTACGAGCTCGCGGTGATCGACTCCTCGCACACCGGCCACGGTCCCACCGACACGCGCCACTATGCCAAGGGCAAGTACCACACGGGCGTGGGGCAGGGCGTCTTTCGGCTCTATGCCGCGGCGGACGGCGCGATCGCGGGCTACTCCTGGAGCGTCAC
>DATBQN010000111.1:0-4472 GCA_036560825.1 Thermoanaerobaculia bacterium | reverse complement strand
CGGGCAGCCGGAGCCAGCGGCGGCGTCGCCCTCGTGCTGGGCGCCGGCAACGTCTCCTCGATCGGCCCCATGGACGCCTTCTACAAGCTCTTCGTCGAGGACCGCGTCGTCCTCTACAAGCCGAATCCAGCGAACGCCTACCTCGGGCCGCTCGTCGAGGAGGCCTTCGCGCCGCTCGCGGAGCGCGGCTGCTTCCATCTGGTCTACGGCGGCGCCGAGGTGGGCTCCTACCTCTGCAGCCATCCGGGGGTGGACGAGATCCACGTCACCGGCTCGGACAAGACCTACGAGGCGATCGTCTTCGGCGCCGGCGCCGAGGGCGAGGCGCGCCGGCGCGAGGGCAGGCCGCTCCTCGAGAAGCCGATCTCCGCCGAGCTGGGGAACGTCAGCCCGGTGATCGTGGTGCCGGGACCGTGGAGCGACGGCGACTTCGCCTACCAGGCCGAGAACCTGGTGACCATGCTCACCAACAACGCCGGCTTCAACTGCAACGCGACGCGGGTGATGGTGACCCATGCCGGCTGGAGCGGGCGCGAGCGCCTGCTCGCGGCCATGCGCGAGCTCCTCGCCCGCGTGCCGCCGCGGCGCGCCTGGTACCCGGGCGCGGCGGACCGCTTCGACGCCTTCGCCGGCCGCCATCCCGAGGCCGAGACCTACGGCGCGCGCGCCGGCGGCGCTCTCCCCTGGGCGCTCATCCCCGGGCTCGACCCCGCGCGGCGCGACGAGATCTGCTTCACGACGGAGGCCTTCTGCAGCGTCTTCGGCGAGACCGCCCTCGCGGCGGAGAGCGCGCCGGAGTTCGTCGCCCGCGCCGTCGAGTTCGCCAACGACCGGCTCTGGGGGACGCTCAATGTCACTCTGCTCATCCACCCGAGGTCGCTCGCGGACCCGGCGGTCGCGCGGGCCTTCGAGGCCGCCGTCGCCGGCCTGCGCTATGGGACCGTCTCCGTCAACCACTGGGCGGCGACCGGCTACGGCCTGGTGGTGACGCCATGGGGAGGGTACCCGGGGCACGCTCCTGCCGACATCCAGTCGGGGACCGGCTGGGTCCACAACACCCTGATGCTCTCGCGCCTCGAGAAATCGGTCGTCCGCGCGCCCTTCCGGGTCTTCCCCAAGCCGGTGTGGTTCGTCACCCACCGGACGGCCGGAAAGCTGGCGAAGAAGCTCGCCCGCTTCGAAGCCGCGCCCTCGCCGGCCAAGCTGCCGGGGATCTTCGGGCTGGCGCTGCGCGGGTAGGATTTCAGACGGGTGGAATGGCGGTCGCGACGGGAACGGCCCGAGGCTCCGCCGGCGCCTGCGCCGCGGGGATCTGGACGGCCACGCTCACCGGCGGCAGGGGCACAAGGTCGTCCTGCTTGCAGCCGTAGACGAGGACGGGCGTCTTCAACGGCACCATCTTCGGCAGGCGGCGGGCGGCGAACATGGGGACGCGGATGCAGCCGTGGCTCGCCGGGTGGGGCGGCACGTCGAGGCTGCCGTGGATGGCGATGCCGCCCACCACGTAGAGCGGGTTGTACATCTCGCCGAGCGGGCTCTTCTTCCACCCCGCGAGCTTCGAGAACACCTCGAGATGGCCGCACGGCGTGTAGGCCATACCGCTGTATCCCTGCGAGCTGAAGGGCTTCCCGGTTCCCGTCGAGATGGGGAGGATGCTGCCCACCTTCCCCTGCGCGTCGACGAGGAAGAGCACCTGGCGCGCCAGGTCGACCTCGACGTGAGGAGGGCCGAGCTCGCGGGGCAGCGGCGGCACGGCGCGGTCGAGGGCCGCGAGATCGGCGCGGGCGAGGCGCCCGGTTGCCTTGCGGCCGGCGATCTTCTGGAAGGCGATGAGGGCCTGGCGCGACGGCTCGTCGAGGACACCGTCGACCGGGCCGACCCAGTAGCCCAGATCGGCCAGCCGCTGCTCGGCGCGACGGACCTCGGCGCGGGTGAGCGCCGCGGTGGAGGAAACAGAGTGAGAAACTGAAGGGGAGGCCGCGAGACCGGAGGCTGCGCCGGCTACCAGCGCCGTTCCCAGACAGATCGCAACCCCGGCTGGCAGAGACAGCGCGAACCTCGGCATCGCGTTCCTCCCCCTCCCAAACCTGGCGGCCCACACGCTCTCACGCAACCCGCGGCCGCCGATGCCGAATCAATACACAACTCGTGCCATCCAGGCGGGGTCAACCGAGCGGCGCCAGCAGCAGCATGGCGAGGAGCGCGGCGCGCTCCGGCAGGCGGTCGACCCAGACGAGCTCGTGGCCCGCGTGCGCGCCGTCCCCCACGGCGCCCAACCCGTCGAGCGTCGCGGCGTAGAGGCTGGTGGTGTTGCCGTCCGAGCCGCCGCCGGCGAACCCCTCGCCGAGATCGAGGCCGAGCTCCGCGGCGGCCGCGCGCGCCGCCGCGAAGAGGGCGCGGTTGCGCGCCGTGCGCTCGAGCGGCGGGCGGTCGACGGCTCCCGTGACGGCGATCGTGGTGCCGGGTGTGGCCGGTGCGAGCGCCAGGATGGCGCGCTCGACGGCGCGGCCGTCGGCGGCGGTCGCCACCCGCACGTCGACCTCGGCGCGCGCCTCGGCGGCGACCACGTTGGCGCGCGTGCCGCCGGCGACGACGCCGACGTTGATGGTCACCCCGCGGGCCGGATCGGCGAGGGCGGCGAGCCGCTGGATGACGCCCGCCAGCTCGAGGATGGCGCTCGCCCCCTTCTCGGGATCGAGCCCGGCATGGGCGGAGCGCCCGCGGACGACGACGGTGAACCGCCCGACGCCCTTGCGCTCGGTCTTCAACCGCCCTTCCGGCCCCAGCGCCGGCTCGAGGACGAAGACCCGCCGCGCTCGCCGCGCCAGGCGGCGGATGGCCGCCGCCGACTCGTCGCTCCCCGTCTCTTCGTCCGAGTTGACGAAGAGGACGGGCGTCGCCGGCGGTGCCAGCTCGAGCTCGGCGAGCGCCGCGAGGGCGAAGATCGCGAGCACGAGGCCGCCCTTCATGTCGAAGACCCCCGGGCCGGTCAGCTTTCCGTCCCGCAGCTCGACCGGCATCCGCGCCAGCGTGCCGTGGGACCACACCGTGTCGGCGTGCCCGAGGAGGAGCTGGGCGGGCGCGCCGCGCCGGCGAGCCCGCGGGAGGGCGAGGAGCTGCCCGCCGCTCGCCGCGCCGGGTCGCGTGCCATATCGCCGGGCGCTATAGCCGGCGCCGGCGAGGGCGTCGGCGAGGAGGGCGAAGACCGGCTCCTGGGCGGCGGGATCGTGGGAGGGCGACTCGGCGCGCGCCAGGCGGGCGAGGAGGTCGACCATCTCGCCCTGCCGGGCCCGCAGGTGCGCGAGCAGGCGCCGAGCGGCCGAGTCGGGCGGTCCGGTCATGAGCGATGGACGCGACGCCGGGGCGGAGCGACGCACAACCATCGTAGTGCACGGCGGCCGGCGGAGCGACCCGCGGCGGCTGGAGGTCAATCGCGGCGGATGGCGATCAGCGGATCGACCCGCGAGGCGCGGAAGGCCGGGATGGAGCTCGCGGCCATGGCCACGGCGCAGAGGATCAGACCCGCGGCGAAGAACGTCGGGGGGTCGGTCGGCCGGATGTCGAGCAGCAGCGCGCGCAGCGGCTGCACGGCCACCAGGGCGAGGAGGAGGCCCGCCGTCAGGCCCACGGCGAGCTGGAGCGCCCCCTGGCGGAGGATCATCCCGAGGACGCTCGCCTGCCGCGCGCCGAGCGCCATGCGGACGCCGATCTCCGGGGTTCGCTGGGCGACCGAGAAGGAGATGATCCCGTAGATGCCGATCGACGCCAGCACCAGGGCGGCGGCGCCGAGGATCCCGAAGACGATGCCGAAGAGGCTCAGGTAGAAGCCGTTCTGCGCCACCACCTGGCGCATGGTGCGGATGAAGTAGAGCGGCAGGTCGCGATTGAGCACCCCGATCTCGCGCCGCACCGTCGGCAGCAGCGCGAGCGGGGCGCCGTGCGACCGCACCAGCACGCTGCAGAAGCCGGGCGGATCCTGGGCGAGCGGCAGGTAGACGCCGGCCGGCGACTCGTCGGCGTTCTGCAGGCCCTCCATCTTGAGGTCCGGCACCACGCCGACGACGGTGCGCCAGGGCGTGGTGTTGGCCGGTATGGCGCTGCCCAGCCGGATGCGCTTGCCGAGCGGGCTCTCGCGCGGCCACTCGCGGGCGGCGAAGCTGCGGTTGACGAGGACGACGGGGAGCGCGCTGGCGCCGTCGGAGGAGCCGAAGTCGCGCCCGGTGACGATGCCGGTGCCGAGGGCCGCGAAGTAGCCCGGCGAGACCGCGGCCTTGTAGGCCGTCGGCTGGTCCTGCGGGTGCGCATAGGTGCGCGCCCCCGCGACGTACGGCTGGTTGTCCGACTCGTTGGTCGGCAGGCTCGAGGTGGCGGCGGCGCCGGCGACACCGGGCTGGGCGGCGAGGCGGCGGAGCAGCTCCTCGAAGAAGGCGGTGCGGTCGGCGGGCTTCGGGTACTGCGCCTCGAAGAGGGCG
>DATBQN010000110.1:0-1510 GCA_036560825.1 Thermoanaerobaculia bacterium | reverse complement strand
GCTCGATCAGAAGTACGCGGCGGTGAAGGAGCGGCTGGGACCGGCGCCGGCGGCGGTATCCGTGCCCGCCCAGGCCGCCGAGGCGCGCTGAGCGCTCAGCCCTGGGAGGCTTCGACCAGCGGCTCGATGCAGTCGGGCGCGTCGTGCGCCGGGCTGTTGACGGCGCGGGAGACCGGCAGCGTCTCCCAGCCTTCCGGCGAGGCGGGGGCGAGGAGCGGGGTGAGGCGCGCCGCGTCCTCGACGGTGGGATCGAGCCAGAGCGCGAAGTCGTCGCGGCCGATGACGACCGGCATGCGGTCGTGGAGCGGGCGGATGAGCTCGTTGGCGTCGGTCGTCAGGATGGTGAAGGTCTCGAGGGGAGCGCGCGAGCCCGCGGCGGCGCCCTCCTTCGCGGCCTGCGGATCGCGCCAGCTCGACCACAGGCCGGCGAAGCCGAAGGGAAGGCGGTCGCGGCGGCGTATCAGGTAGGGCTGCTTCGCCCTGCCCTCGCGCTTCCACTCGAAGAAGCCGTCGACCACCACCAGGCAGCGCTTCTTGCGGAAGCTGAACCGGTAGGCGGGCTTCTCGGCGGCGCTCTCGGCGCGCGCGTTGATCAGCCGGTTGCCGATGCTTGCCTCCTTGGCCCAGTAGGGGACGAGCCCCCAGCGCAGGAAGTCGAGAGTGCGCGGCGCGCCCGGCGCGACCACCCGCACCACCGGCGCCTCCTGGGTGGGGGCCATGTTGTAGCGCGGCGGGAGCTCCGGCACCTCCGAGAGGTCGAAGAGGTCGGCGATCGTCTCGCCCGACGAGCTGACGGTGTAGCGCCCGCACATGGCGCCATTCTATCGCCTGCCGGCGGCATGAAATCAGAGGGTTATACTGCCGGGATGACGAAGCGCGAGGCCCTCGAAGAGCTCTGCCGTGACTCCGGCATCCTCGCGGTCTACCTCTTCGGCTCACGCGCCGACGACGGTCTGCGGATCCTGGCAGGAGAGAGCCTTGCGGCGGGAGGCTCGGATCTCGACGTCGGCATCGTCTTTCGCGATCCCCGCTTCAACCCGCGAGTCCTCTGGCGGCTCCAGGTCGCATTCGAGGATCTCTTCGAGCCCCTCGTCGTCGACCTCGTCCCGTTGCAGCGCACGGACCCCATCTTTCAGTTCAGGGCGATCGACGGCCAGCGTGTCGCCGCGAGCGACTCGACCGCGGCCGACCGCTACGAGCTGGTGGTGATGAACCAGGCCGAGGAGCTCATCCCGATCCAACGAGACATCGAGCGTCAGCGATTCGGGCGGAGCACGACGTGACCACAGGGCCGGTGGATCTCAAGGTCGTCAACGATGCCCTGGCATCCCTCGCTTCGTGCCTCGCCGATCTGCGCGCCCTGCCTCATGAATCTCTGGCCGAGTTCACCGCGGATCGGCGCAACCCGGCAGCCGCGGAGTCGTTGCTGCGACGCGCTCTGCAGGCGATCTTCGACCTCTTGCGGCACCTTCTCGCCAAGGGGCAAGGTCAAGGCGTGCTGCAGTACAAG
>DATBQN010000109.1:0-7684 GCA_036560825.1 Thermoanaerobaculia bacterium | reverse complement strand
GCTCGAGCACCATCACCGTCACCGCCCGCGAGAGCGATAACGGCGCGCCGCCCCCCGATCTCACGCCGGTGGCCCTGACCACCACCTTGGGCGCCTTCGGCAGCGTCAGCGGCACCTCGGCGATAACTCTGCAGCTCGTGGGCGGCCGCGCCCAGACCGTGCTCTTCCCCGGCGCCTCGGCGGGGACCGCGACGATCCAGGCGGTGCTCCAATTGAACGGCGCCGTCGGCAGCGGCGCCACCACGGTGGTGTTCAACCAGGCCTCGACCTTCTTCATCGGCTCGGTCAGCCCGGGGGTCGGCAGCCCACAGGGCGGCGATCAGGTGACCATCCTCGGCGGCGGCTTCGTGTCGCCGGTGCGGGTGACCTTCAACAGCGCCGCCGCCACCGTGCTCTCGGTCGCCCCGGACAGGATCCGCGTCATCGTGCCGTCGGCGGTGGCGGCCGGGGTCAACGTCGGCGTGGGCCAGTCGGTCCCCGTCAGCGTCGGGGTGACGATCAACGTCAACCAGACCGGCAGCCTCTCCGACACGCTTCCCAACGGCTTCACCTATTCGTTCGGGGGCACCGTCGAGCAGCCGCAGATCTTCTCCCTCTCGCCGACCACCGGCAGCAACGACGGCGGCACGCGGGTGACCATCGTCGGCACCGGCTTCAGCTCCCCCGTGCAGGTGTTCTTCGAGGGCGGCTCGCCGAAAGTCTCCATCGAGGCCTCCGTCGTCTCGGTCACCCCGACCCAGATCGTGATCCTCTCGCCGCCCGCCCGCGGCTTCGGCAACGCGCTCGCCAACAACCCGGTCGACGTCCGCGTCAAGAACCTGAACAGCGGCTTCGAGACCACCGCCACCGGCGGCTTCCACTACGGCAGCAAGTCGCTCATCACCTCGTTCGCCCCCGGCCAGCTCGAGTACAACGACGTCACCACCATCATCACCATTCAAGGCCAGGGCTTCGAGGCGCCGGTCGCCGCGAGCATCGCGAACGTTGCGGCGCGCGTCGTCGGGGTGAGCGGCACCGAGGTCCAGGTGCAGTCTCCGGGGGTCGTGCCGACGGGCTGCCAGGACGTCTCGGGGCCGGTGACCACGGTCAACATCAACACCGGGGACGGCGCGACCAGCACCGCGACCTTCATCTATCGAGTGCCGAAGACGGCGGTGACCGGCATCAGCCCGACCTCCGGCCCACAGGGCGGCGGGACGTCGGTCACCCTCAGCGGCTCCGGCCTCGACGGCCCGGTCCGCGTCCAGTTCGGCGACCAGGCGGTGACCAGCCTGCCGGGCCCGGTGCCGGGCACGGTGGTCGCCGTGACGCCGGCCTTCGGCGGCACTTTCCCGACGGTCACCTGCACGGTCGGCGGCGTCGCGGGGACGATGAACGTGGACGCCACGGTCAACGTCCAGGTCACCAACCTGGCGACGACCTGCACCGACACCCTGGCCAAGGCGTTCACCTACCATCCGGCCGACACCACCTGCAAGGCCACGCCGCCGCCGCCGGTCCTGCCGGTCGCCAGCTTCACCTTCGCCAAGGCCGGCCTCACGGTGACCTTCGCCGACACCTCGAGCGGCAATCCGACGACCTTCAGCTGGATCTTCGGCGACGGCAGCGCGATCACCGCCGTCAACGCGCAGGAGAACCCGACCCACACCTACGCTGCACCGGGCAACTACGTGGTCAAGCTCACGGTCACCAATGGGAGCGGCAGCAGCAGCACCAACCAGCTGATCACGGTGCCGTGACGTAGGCCTCTGCTCAGCCTTTCCTCGGAGGCGGCCGCCTGGACGGGCGGCCGCCTCCCTCCGTATACTTCCTCGCTATGAGACTCAGCCGCGCGCGCGCTCTCCTCGCCCTGACTGCCCTCTTCGCGGCCTTCGCCTGCAGCAAGGCCACCCCCGTGGCGCCCACCGGCGCGGTCCTCTCCATCAGCGCCAACCCGAGCCAGATCGGCCTCACCGGCAGCTCGACGATCACCATCTTCGGCAGCAAACCGACCGGCAGCCCGCTCGATCCCGGCACCCAGATCCGCCTCTCCACCACCATCGGCACCATCCAAGGGATCGCCACCGTGCAGAACGGCGGCACCGCGACGGCGACGCTCCGCGGCGACGGCCGCACGGGCGCCGCCATGGTCACCGCCACCACCGGCGCCGCGATGGGCGCCACGGCGATGACCACGGTGCAGATCGGCATCGCCATGGGCGACAAGCCGGTGCTCCTGGTGAGCGCGTCGCCGAGCAACGTGCCGGTCCTGGGCACCGCGCAGATCACCGTCATCGCCCGCAACGGCGACGGCTCGCCGGTCGCCGCCGGGCAGGAGGTGATCCTGACCACGTCGCTCGGCACCCTCCACCCCAGCCGGCCGAAGACCGGCGCCGACGGCACCGCGACCTCGACCCTGGACGCCGGGACGACCGGCGGGACGGCGACGATCTCCGCCATCCTCGGCGCCAGCGACGCGGCGACGACCATGGTGACGATCCGCGACGCGGCGGTGGCGATCGGGCTGGTGGCGAACCCCTCGTCGATCACCTACAGCAACGCGACGGGCATGACCACGCTCACCGCCTTCGTCACCAACGCCGAGGGGCTGCCGGTCTCCGGCGCGGTGGTCTCCTTCTCGGCCGACAGGCCGGTGACGTTCAGCGCCTCGCAGATCTCCACCGACACCAACGGCCAGGCGATGGTGACGATGACGGCGCAGCAGTCGCAGGTGCCCTCGGGGTCCATCATGGTGACCGCGCAGACGTCCTCGGGCAACGGCCAGCCCCTCAAGATCACCATCTCCGTCGGCGTCGGCAGCGGCTAGTAGGGGTGCGGCGGGCGCGGGCCGCGGCACCCCGCCGCGGCCCGTATGTTGCTATAATGCCCGCACTTTGCCGATCTCTGCCGATACCGTAAGACCTCCCGACGCGCGGGGCGCCTCTCGGGGTGCGCCGCGATGACCGACGGGTCGATGCCCGACCGGCTGGCGCAGCTGCGCGGCCGGTGGGAGGCCGATCCGGCGTCGCGGATCTTCCTCCAGCTCGCCGAGGAGTATCGGCACCAGGGGCGCCTCCACGAGGCCCTCGGCGTGCTCGACGAGGGATTGAAGGAGCATCCCGGATACCTCTCCGCCCTGGTGGCGAAGGGGCGTTGCCTGCTCGAGCTCGGCCAGCCCGAGCCGGCCCGCGAGGTCCTCGAGCGCGTGGTGCGGCAGGACGCCACCCAGATGGTCGCCAACAAGCTCCTCGTCCGCACCTATCTGGAAACCGGTCAGGCGGCGCGCGCCCGCGAGCGCCTCGACCTCTACAGCCTGCTCCACGACGGCGACCCCGAGGTCGAGGACCTGCGGGCTCGCATCCAGCGCCTGGACGGCGCGAGCGCCGCCGCCTCCCACGCGGCCGCCGCGCCGGAGCGCGCCGACCCCGACCCGAGCTCCGCGAGCCCCCAGACTATGGCGAACATGGATCCCACGTCGCAGGACGACGTCTTCGATCTCGGCGCGCCGACCGCGGCTCCGAGCCCGAAGGCAGAGGACGTCTTCGAGCTGCCTCATCCGGCCGCGGGCCAGGCGGCGGCGCCGGCGGCGCCGGCCGCGGCAGCCTCGGCGCCGGCGGCCATGGCGACCCCGGCGCCTCCTCCCGACGAGAACGAGCCCGAGCCGGTCGCTCCCGGCGAGCCCTTCGCCGGTCTCGTCTCGCCCGCCGTGCGGCGCCGCTACCTGGAGGCGCTCGCGGCGGAGGGCATCTTCGCCTTCGAGCTGCCCGCCGCCTGGGCGCCGGCGGCCCCGGCCCCGACTTCGGCCGCCCCGCCGATCGCGGCACCGAGCGCTCCCGAGCCGGCGCTCGAGCCGCCGGTGGCGGTCTCATCCGAGCCCCCCGCGCCGACCGAGCCGGCGGCCACCGCGGCCCCCACCGCTCCCGCCGCCACTGCCGACTGGCCCGCCGGGTCCGGCGTGGCGACCGTCACCCTGGGGGAGCTCTACCTGCGGCAGGGTCACGCCGGCGAGGCCGAGCGGATCTTCGGCGAGGTCCTGGGGCGCGAGCCGGACAACGCCGCCGCGCACGAAGGGCTGGAGCGCGCGCGAGGCCTCTCTTCGCCCGTGCCGGCGCCTCCGGCGACGCCGATCCCGGCGCCGGCCGGCCGGAGGACGAAGACGATCCACATGCTCAACGGCTATCTCGACCGCATCCGGGGCAGAAGCGCACGCCATGTTTCTTGAGACGCTGAGCCAGATCAGCGAGCGCATCGAGGGCTCGCTCGCCCTCTCGCTGGTGGCCAAGGACGGTATCGCCGTGGAGTCGGTGAGCTCGGATCCGGAGCTCGACCTCGAGGTGCTGGCCGCCGAGCTGGTGGCGCAGGCCCGCGCCATCGCCGAGAACCACCGCGAGCTCGAAGTGGGGGAGGTGCAGCAGTTCTCGGTCACCACGGACCGCCTGACCCTGATGGTAAGCTCCGTCGCCGCGGACTACTACCTGCTCCTCGTGCTCGGTCCGGAGGGGAGCTACGGCCGGGCGCGCTTCGAGCTCAAGCGCGCGCGGCTGCTGTTGGAGCACGAGCTGTCCTGATGAGCGCGGAGGGTGAGACTTGCTGAGCTTCGAGCAGATCAAGGAGCTGATCGACCTCATCGCCGAGCGCCGGCTCCAGGGTTTGGAGCTCGAGCGCGCCGGCTTCCGATTGAAGATCGACGGCCAGGCGCCGCCGGTCGTCGCCGCGCCCGTGCCCGCCCCCGCCGTCCCCGCGGCGCCCACCGCGGCGGCCGTCCCCGCGCCGGCGCCGGCCGCCGGGACGCCGGCCGCCGGGGCGCCGGCGCCGTCTCCCTCGGAGGGCGCGCACATCGTCACCTCGCCGATCGTCGGCACCTTCTACCGGGCGTCGTCGCCGAACGCCGATCCCTTCGTCAGCGTCGGCTCGCGGGTGCGCAAGGGACAGGTGCTCTGCATCATCGAGGCGATGAAGCTGATGAACGAGATCGAGTCGGACGTCGACGGAGAGGTGGTCGAGATCTACCCGCAGAATGCCCAGGCGGTGGAGTTCGGCGAGCCGCTCTTCGCGATCCGCACCGACTGACCGCCGCGCCCGCTTGCACCCGCCGGCTCCCATGTTCAAGAAGATCCTGATCGCCAACCGCGGCGAGATCGCCCTGCGGATCATCCACGCCTGCCGCGAGCTGGGCATCCGGACCGTCGCCGTCTTCTCGACCGCCGACCGCGACAGCCTGCACGTCACCTACGCCGACGAGGAGGTCTGCATCGG
Source organism: Thermoanaerobaculia bacterium (assembly GCA_036560825.1). Lineage (GTDB taxonomy): Bacteria > Acidobacteriota > Thermoanaerobaculia > Multivoradales > UBA5704 > DATBQN01. The sequence goes on along the minus strand of DATBQN010000109.1, from coordinate 2,449 downwards.
GCCGCCCGCCTCGACGGCGAGCTATCTCAACATCTCGAGCATCATCTCGGCCGCCGAGATCACCGGCGCCGACGCCATCCACCCCGGCTACGGCTTCCTCGCCGAGAACGCCCACTTCGCCGAGGTCGTCGAGGAGTGCCGCATGACCTGGATCGGCCCCAGCCCCCGGGTCATCCGCCTCATGGGCGACAAGGCCAAGGCGCGCGAGACGGCGATGGCGGCGGGCGTGCCGGTGCTGCCGGGGAGCCGCGAGCCGCTGGCCGACAGCGCCGAGGCGGAGCGCGTCGCCGCCGAGGTGGGCTACCCGGTGATCCTCAAGGCGGCGGCGGGCGGCGGCGGGCGTGGCATGCGCATCGTCGGCTCGCCGGCGGAGATCGCGGGCCAGTTCGGCACCGCGAGCGAAGAGGCCGAGCGCGCCTTCGGCGACGGCTCGATCTACCTCGAGAAGTACTTGACCGAGCCGCGCCACATCGAGTTCCAGGTCTTCGGCGACCGCCACGGCAGCATCGTCCACCTGGGCGAGCGCGAGTGCTCGATCCAGCGCCGCCACCAGAAGCTGATCGAGGAGTCCCCCTCGCCGGCGCTCACCCCCGAGCTGCGCGCCGAGATGGGCGAGGCGGCGGTCGAGCTCTGCCGCGCCGTCGGCTACGAGAACGCCGGCACCATCGAGTTTCTGCTCGACGCCGACCGCCGCTTTTACTTCATGGAGATGAACACCCGCATCCAGGTCGAGCACCCGGTCACCGAGATGGTCACCGGCATCGACCTGGTGAAGCTGCAGATCCGGGTGGCGGCGGGCGAGCCGCTGGGGATCAAGAGCGGCATGAAGCCGCGCGGCCATGCCATCGAGTGCCGCATCAACGCCGAGCACCCGGTGACCTTCACGCCGTCGCCCGGGCCGCTCAAGACCTTCCATCTCCCCGGCGGCCCGGGCACGCGGGTCGACACCCACGGTTACGAGGACTACGTCATCCCGCCGCACTACGACTCCCTGGTCGCCAAGCTGATCGTCCACGACCGCACCCGGCGCGAGGCGGTCGCCCGCATGTCGCGGGCGCTCGACTTCTTCGTCGTCGAGGGGATCGAGACCTCGATCCCGCTCCACCGGCGGATCGTCCGCGACCCGGACTTCCTCGCCGGCAAGCTCTCGACCCGCTTCATGGAGCGGTTCCTCCAGGCGCCCGCGCCGCCCCCGCCGATCCCGACGAAGGAGGGCGGATGAGCGGCGCCCTCGCCGGCCGCGTCTACGGCATCGCCGACGCCGGCGTGCTCGGCGCCGAGGGCGTGGCGCCGGCGGCCGCGGCGATGGCCGCGGCCGGCATCCGCACCATCCAGGTGCGGGCCAAGGCCCTCCCCGGCGACGCCTTCCACCGCGTGCTCGAGGCCTGCTGCCGCGCCCTCGAGGGCAGCGGCGTGGCGCTCTGGGTCGACGACCGCGCCGACCTCGCCGCGCTCTTCCCCGTCGCCGGCCTCCACCTCGGGCAGCGCGACCTGCCGCCGGCCGCGGCGCGCCGGGTGGTGGGCGAGGGGCCGGCGATCGGGCTCTCGACCCACGGCGACGAGCAGCTCGAGGCGGCGTCGGCCGACCCCGAGGTCGCCGTCGTCGCCGTCGGCCCCATCTTCGCCACCGCCAGCAAGGAGCGGCCGGACCCGGTGATCGGCCTCGAGGGGCTCGCCCGCTCGCGGGCGCTGACCGCCAAGCCGCTCGTCGCCATCGGCGGCATCGACGACTCCAACCTCGCCGCGGTGCTCGCCGCCGGCGCCGACGCCGCGGCGGTGCTCGGCGCGCTCTGCCACGGCGACGTCGCGGCAAACAGCCGGCGCCTGGTCGCCGCCGCGGGATGCGCCTCTTCCTGACCGGCTTCATGGGAGCCGGCAAGACGACGGTCGGCCGGTTGCTGGCGGAGCGCCTGGGCGTCCCCTTCGTCGACCTCGACCCGGAGATCGAGCGGCGGGCCGGCTCCTCCGTGCGCGAGATCTTCGCCGCCCACGGCGAGGCCGAGTTCCGGCGCCTCGAGCGCGAGGCGCTCGCCGCCACCCTCGACTATCCCGAAGTGGTGGTCGCGACGGGCGGCGGCACCGCCGCCGTCGAGGCCAACGCGCGCCTCCTCCACTCGAGCGGCCTGGTGGTCTTCCTCAACCCTGCCTACTCGACCATCGTGGGGCGGATCGGCGGCCGCGGCAAGACCGACCGGCCGCTCTTCCAGGACGAGGCGCAGGCGCAGGCGCTCTACCGCGAGCGCCTGCCCGCCTACCGCAAGGCGGACCTCACGGTCGACGTGGCGCCCGCCGAGGACGCCGGCGAGGTGACGGCGCGGATCGCCCTGCTGATCGGAGCGCGGGCGTGCGCTACCTGATCCTCTCCGACATGCACGGCAACTGGGACGCCTTCGAGGTGGTCCTCCGCCATGCGCGGCGCAAGCGCTTCGACGCCGTCCTGGTGCTGGGC
>DATBQN010000108.1:0-2689 GCA_036560825.1 Thermoanaerobaculia bacterium | reverse complement strand
CATGGCCGGGTAGAGCCACTGTTTGACGTCGCCCGGCTCGCCGCGCCAGGCGCCGAAGTAGGCCGTCTGACCGTTGCGGTTGAAGATGGAGAGCGCCACCAGGCGGAGGCCCTGGCCGAGATAGGCGAGGTTCTGCGCCGCGAGCTGCTGCCAGGGCATCGCCGGCCTCGCCTGCTGCGCGCCATGGCCGCCGCGCCAGACGCCGGCGTACAACGGCGTCTCGGTCTTCCGATCGTAGGTGGCGCTCGCCGACGCCAGCCGCAGGCCCAGCTCGAAGCAGGTCTTGTCCGCCGGCGCGAACTCCGACCACGGCTGCGCCGGCAGAACCCTCTGCGCGCCGGTCCCCTGCCCGCCGCGCCAGACCCCTGTGTAGCGCACGCCGGCCGGCGCCGTCGGAGTCGTCGCAGCCACCCGAGCCATTGGACCCGAGGGAGATCGCGGCGCGGGAGACGGCGGGACCGCGGCCGCGGCGGCGAGGAGGACGGCGAGGGCGGCGGACCGGGCGTTCATGGGCGACGGGATTCTATGCGGAGCGCGGCCGGCCGGGCCGGCCGCGGAGCCGGTTGGAACCCGCGCTTCCCTTTCCCCGTAGGGTGAGGAGTCCAAAGGAGGCGTTATGAGGCAAAGAGCCCTGATCCTGCTCCCGGCGGCGGTCCTGGCCGCAGCGCTCGCCGGCTGTGCCTGGCACGTGGTCGAGCCCGGCTTCGGAGCGAGGCGCACGGTGCGCACCCTGAACGGCGAGGTCGCCGACGCGGGGACCGCGCCGGTCGACGTCGACACCGCCGCCGGGCAGCTCGCCGTCGAGGCCTGGGACGAGCCGCGCGTCGGGGTGACGGCCCGCATCCAGTGCCGCGGCTGGAGCTGCCGCGCCGCGCGATCGATCCAGCTCCGGGTCGCCGAGGAGGACGGCCGGATCAAAGTCCGGCTCGACGGATGGCCGCACGTCTCGAGCCACGGCCTCCAGGCGATGGTGACCGTGCGCATGCCGCGCGGCGCCGCCGTCGACGCCCAGCTCGGCGCCGGGCGGATCGACATCACCGGCATCGAGGGCGACGTCGAGGCGCACCTGGGCGTGGGGCGGCTGCAGCTCGCCATGCCGGAGGCCGCGGCCGCGAGGATCTCCATGGACACCGGCCTCGGCGAGGCGGCGCTCATCAGCTCCTCGGGGAGGCGCGAGCGGCACTCGCCGCTCGGCGCCAGCCTGCGATGGGAGGGCCGCGGGCGCGCGCGGGTCGCTCTCCACTGCGGCGTCGGCATCGCCCGCGCCCGGCTCGGCTGAGGGCGCCCGTCAGGCAGCCCGCGGTCCGGGTCGAGGCCCGCGATGGCGGGATAAGCTCCCGCGCCGTGGCCCCAATCCCCGCGATCCCAGTGAGCTCCGCGATTCCCGGGTGCTCCGACCTCCACGTCGTCCTGGTCGCCCCGGAGATCGCCTGGAACACCGGCAACGCCGGCCGCACCTGCCTCGCGGCCGGCGCCCGCCTGCACCTCGTCGAGCCGCTCGGCTTCTCGCTCGCCGATGCCCGGGTGCGCCGTGCCGGCCTCGACTACTGGCCGCGCGTCGATCCCCGCGTGTGGCCCGACTGGGAGAGCTTCGCCGCCGCGCTCCCCGACTTGGGCGAGCCGTTCCTCTTCAGCTCCGAGGCGCCGCGCGACCTCTGGAGCGTGCGCTTCCCCGAGCGCGCCGTCCTCGTCTTCGGGAAAGAGAGCGTCGGGCTCCCGCCGGAGCTCCGCCAGGCCCACCGCGAGCGCCTCGTCCGCATCCCCATGGCCGACCCGGAGCTCCGCTCCCTCAACCTCTCGACCGCGGTGGCCGTGGCGCTCTATGAGGTGCTACGGCAGCGGCGATAACGAAGCTCGCGGCTAAGAGCGTTCCACCAAGCCAGGCAGCGGCCTGACGCGGGTCGCGTCGGCCTCGATCACAGCTATTCTGCCGACCAGGCTGTCGCCAAGGTCATCTACGACCTTCACGACTTCTAGAGCCTTTTCTCGAGTGCGTAACCTGGGCAGGTGGAGGAGGATGATACCTGCCGACGCGCGTCTTTGAAGAAAGGTGAGCTCGGCGAAGTCTTTGTCGTTGGTGAGCAGGATGCAGTCTTCCTGGAGAGCGCTCCGGAGAACTTCTTCGTCTGGAGTTCCCGAGCGCGCGAGCAGCACGGTGTGCCCCTTCTCTCGCAGCGCCTGGACGATCGGTAGCTCTAGGTTCTCGTCGGCCAGCAGCCTCATCCGGTCCTGCGCATGCGCGGGATGAACTCATCCGTTCCGATCGCTTGGCGCGCATAGGCTACGGCAGCCAGAATGTCCTCCCTCGCCAGTCGAGGATAGTCTTCGAGAATCTCCTCGATAGAGCAGCCAGCAGCGATCTTCTCGAGGATGATTTCGACTGTGATCCGTGTGCCGCGGACGACCGGCTTCCCGAGCATGACCTCGGGGTGAAGCTCGATCCGATCCAATAAGTCTTCTTGCATTTTGGCCCCCTCCTCGGCGTCGCAGAGCACAGGCGACTTCGCCAGTCTACTCCTCATCCTCTTGGCCCCACCCGCCGCCTCCGGCGTCTCCAGGATCAGTCGGTCGCAGGCGGGCGCGGCGGGGCCGCCTCATGCCACCTGCGCCGGTTCCAGCGCCGACTCGGAGAGGAGGGGGTGGAAGAGGTCGAGGCTCGCCATCTGTCGGGCGTAGGCGCAGAGCTGAT
>DATBQN010000107.1:0-2920 GCA_036560825.1 Thermoanaerobaculia bacterium | reverse complement strand
GGTGGCCGACGGCGAGGCCTTCCGCGCCGCCCTCGCGCGGGCCGCCGCCGCCGCCCGCGACGAGGACCGGGTGATGACCCTGGGCGTCGTGCCGCGCTGGGCCGAGACCGGGTACGGCTATCTCGAGCTGGGGGAGCCGGCGGGCGAGGTAGCCGGCGTGCGGCGGGTGCGCCGTTTCGTCGAGAAGCCCGATCCCGAGCGCGCCGCCGGCTTCGTCGCCTCCGGCGGCTACCTCTGGAACGCCGGCATCTTCGTCTTCCGCGGCGCCACCCTCCTCGCTCACCTCGCCCGCCTCGCCCCCGAGCTCGCGCGGGGCCTCGAGGCGATGGCGGGGGCGTCCTCGCCGGAGGCGGCGGACGAGCTCTACGCCGGGCTCCCGGCCCTCTCGATCGACTACGCCGTGATGGAGAAGCTCGACGGCATCTCGACCCTGCCCCTCGACTGCGGCTGGAGCGACCTGGGCTCCTGGGAGGCGCTCTACGAGGTGCTCGCGGCCGACGCGCAGGGCAACGCCGCCCACGGCGGCGAGACCCTGACGGTCGACGCCCGCGGCAACCTCCTCGTCTCCGACCCCGGCGCTCCCGGCGTGATCGCCGTCCTCGGGGTCTCCGACCTCGTCGTCGTGCGGACCGGCGACGCCGTCCTCGTCCTGCCGCGCGCGCGCTCGCAGGAGGTGCGGCGGCTGGTGGACGAGCTCAAGGTCCGCGAGAGGAAAGAGCTGCTGTAACCCTTGCACCCCGCCCTCGTCTCCGTCGTCGCCGGCGACTTCACCCTGCGCGAGCTCGCGTCGCCGCTGCCGCTCGCCGAGCTGGTGCGCGGCGCCCCGGCCGATCCTGCAGCCCCCGCCGATCCCGCGGATCCTCCCTGGGAGATCGAGCTGGGCTTCGGCAAGGGGCGCTATCTCCTCGCGCGCTGCCTGGCGAGCCCCGAGCGCCGCTTCCTGGGGATCGAGATCGCGGCCGAGTACCAGCGGCTCTTCGTCGGCCGCGCCCGCCGGCGCGGCGTCGCCAACTGGGTGGCGCTCCGCGGCGACGCCCTCTACCTCGCCTCGGCGGTCCTCCCCGCGGGCTTCGCGGCCGCCGTCCACGTCTACTTCCCCGATCCCTGGCCGAAGAGCCGCCACCAGAAGCGCCGCCTCTTCGACGCGGAGACGGTCGACCTCGTGCTCGGCCTCCTGCGGCCGGGCGGGCGGCTCTTCTTCGCCACCGACTTCCTCGACTACGGCGAGCGGGTGGCCGAGCTCCTCGCCGGCTGTCCGGGGCTCGAGCTCGAGCGACGGAGAGCCTGGGAAGAAGGCCCGCGCACCAACTACGAGGCCAAGTACGAGGCCGAGGGCCGGCCCATCCTCCGCCTCGAGGCGACCCTCGCCGCCCCCGCCGTGCTCCATCCGCGGGGCATTCCCGCGATCGTCGGGCCCGACCGTCCGGCAGGCTGACCCGCGCGCGGCGCGCGGCCGGCGCCCGTTCGCCGTTCAGATCTCCGCGCAGGATGCGGCGAGCTGGCGGGTTCCACGCGCTGAAAGGAGGTGGCTATCGTGGCTACCAGACGAACACTTCTTCTCCTCTCGCTGGTCGTGGCGCTGGGGTCGTCCGCCTGCTATCCGGTCTACGGGGGCGTGCGGGTCGGCTTCGGGCCGCCGCCGTTCCGAGCCGAGGTCGCCGTGGTGAGCCCGGGCCCGGGGTACTACTGGGTGCCCGGCTACTACGATTGGGTGGGCAGGAGCTACGTGTGGATCTCCGGCCGCTGGGCTCTCCCGCCACGCGCGCACGCGATCTGGGTGGCGCCGCGCTACGAGCGCCGCGGCGGGGTGTTCTACTACCACCGCGGTCACTGGCGCTAGCGACGTACGCGACGGGCTCGCCGCGGAGCGCCGCCGCTCCGCGGCTCCCTCGCCCCTCCTTTCCGCCCCGTTCCCACCGAGCGGCCCATGGCCTGGCAGGCAATTTGCCTAGTTCGGAGGGCGGAAGCCTGAGCTTCCGGAACGACCTCAAAGAAGGAGGGTGGATCTTGAGCACTCGAAAGACGCTTCTTCTCCTCGCATTGACCGCCGTGCTGTCGCTCGGCGCCGTGGCCTGCGGACCGGGGTACGTGGGCGTGGGCACGGACGACGTGGGCGTGGAGGTCGGGTTCGCGCCGCCGGAGTTCCGCGCCGAGGCCGCGATCGACACCCCGGGCCCCGGCTACTTCTGGGTGCCCGGCTACTACGACTGGCAGGGCGGAAACTACGTGTGGATCTCCGGCCAGTGGGTCCGGCCGCCCCACGAGTCCGAAACCTGGGTGGCGCCGCGCTACGAGCGGCGCGGGAGCCATTACATGTACTACCGCGGCCACTGGCGGGGCGACCGGGACCACCGGGACCGGGATCACGAGCACGACAACGACCGGCACTAGCCGGTGCGGCAGGCGGGCCCGGCCGCGGTCCACCCGCGCCGGGCCGCCGCGATCCGCTGCTGATATCCTCCGAGGCAGGAGGTCTCTTCCCTGCTCGCCCGCCTCTCCTTCCTCTTTCCGTACTTCCGCCGCTATCGCGCCAAGCTCGTCCTCGGGCTCCTCGCGATCCTCGGCTCGGCCGTCTTCGGCCTCCTCTCGCCGCTCCTCGTGGGGCGCGGGGTGGACGCCCTGAAGACGGCGCTCCTCTCCGGCACCGTCGCCCGCTACGCGCTCCTCGTCGTCGCCGCCGCGTTCGTCCAGGGCATCTTCACCTATCTGCAGCGCCTCATCCTGGTGACGATGAGCCGCGACATCGAGTTCGACCTCCGCAACCTCTTCTTCCAGCGCCTCGAGGCGCAGCCCCAGGCCTTCTTCCAGCAGCGGCCGACCGGCGACCTCATGGCGCGGGCGACGAACGACCTCCAGGCGGTGCGCATGCTCTGCGGCCCGGCGATCATGTACAGCGCCAACACGGTGATGACCGCCGCCG
>DATBQN010000106.1:0-2209 GCA_036560825.1 Thermoanaerobaculia bacterium | reverse complement strand
GTGGACGAGGACGCCCTGGCGCGCGCGCTCGGCGAAGGCGGCGCCGAGCGCCTTGGCGACCGCCGCGTCGTCCTTGGGGCCGAGGTCGACGACGGCGAGGTATTTGCGGTCGGGATCGTAGTAGGCCGCGATCTGGCTGGTGAGGAGAGTCGGGTAGTAGGTGCCGAGGTCGAGGCTCTCGGGGATCAGCCCGAAGGCCTTGAGCGCCGCGTCGAGCGCGGCGAGGGTGCCCGGCGCCATCTCCTCGGCGACCTGCCGGTCGATCTCCTTGCGCAGCGCCGCGCCGCTCAGCAGGCCCGCCGGCACCGGAGCCCGGAAGGAGAGGCCGCGGTACTCCTCGGCGGCGCGCCGGAGCTCGGGGAGCGGGCCCGCGAGGTCGGGAGGGAGGGGAGCGAGCGCCGGAGCCGGCGATAGGGCCGCCGGAGGACGGGCGGCAGGCGCCGCCCACGTGGCCAGGGCAGCAGCGAGGGCAGCGCTGAGCGCCAAGCCGAACCGACTGAGCCGACTGCCGATGATGGAACCGATGCGCATCCTCTCTCCTTTGGCGCGGACCCGGTGCGGCCCAGCCTGCCCGGAACGATATCGCGGCGAGGTCCGGCGGTAGCGGAAGGAGGAGCGGGAGGCGAGGGGGACCGGGTGACCCCGGTCCCCTTCGTTGCTGGCGCGCGGCCAGTGGCCACGGTACGGAGGCGGGTTGGTACCGCGAGGCGGAAATACCGCCGTGGGACCCAGGCTCGACGGCGGACGCAGCCGGCAGGGCCCCGGAAGGATCGCTACATAGATCTATCTCAATTTGCCGAAATTGGCAAGGGGTCCGGGGAAGAAAATCCGCCGCCGGCTGGTACCATCCCTCCATGACGGCTGCCGCCCCTGGCTCTGGCAGCTCCGGTCGCTCCGTCGCCGAGCTCCTGGCGCGCCTGCCGCTCCACCCCGGCCTCTGCGCCGCCTGCGTCCACCTCGAGCTCGCCGACTCCGGGCGGAGCGTCTTCGTCCGCTGCGGCCTCGCCGCGAGCGATCCCCGCTTCGCGCGCTATCCTCCCCTGCCCGTGGCCTCCTGCTCCGGGTACCGGGAGGTCGAGTCGAGCTGAAGGAGGTCACGATGCCCCTCTTCTCTTCGTCCGACGACGGCGGAAATGGCCGCACCCTCGGCGGCGGCCGGCTGCTCATCGCGCTCGCCATCGCCGCGTTCTCGGTCGTCTCGTACCTCGCCACCCGCCAGAGCAACCCGGTGACCGGGAAGGTGCAGCACATCTCGATCACCCCCGATCAGGAGATCGCCCTCGGGCTGCAGGCCGAGCCCCAGATGGAGCAGCAGTACGGCGGCGAGTCGAGCGACGCGGAGGCGGCGGCGCGGGTGGCGCGCATCGGGCGGCGCATCGTCGAGCGGAGCGAGGCGGGGAAGACGCCCTACAAGTACGAGTACCACCTGCTCGCCGATCCGCAGACGGTGAACGCCTTCGCCCTCCCCGGCGGCCAGATCTTCCTCACCGAGGCGCTCTACCGGCACCTCGAGACCGACGGCGAGGTCGCCGGCGTGCTCGGCCACGAGACCGGCCACGTGGTGGCGCGCCACAGCGCCGAGCAGATCGCCAAGAGCCGCCTCACCCAGGGCTTGACCGGCGCCGCGGTGATCGCGACCTACGACCCCAACAACCCGTCGAGCCAGCGCAACGCCGCCGTCGCGGCGCTCGTCGGGCAGCTCGTCACCATGCGCTTCAGCCGCCAGGACGAGAGCGAGGCCGACGCCCTGGGCGTCCAGCTGATGACCCAGTCGGGCTACGACCCCACCTCGATGATCAAGGTCATGGAGGTCCTGCAGAAGGAGGCGGGCGGCGGCCGCCAGCCGGAGTTCTTCAGCACCCACCCCAACCCCGCCCACCGCATCGAGCAGATCCAGGCCGACATCCAGAAGGACTACCCCAACGGCCCGCCGAGCGGGCTCGAGAAGTAGCGCGTTCTCTAGCCCGCCGCCGCCTCGCGCCGGGCGTCCCGGCGGGCGCGGATGGCCTCGACCACCACCGGGATCACCGAGATCACGACGATGGCGAGGATCACGTAGTGGAAGTTCCGCTTCACCGTCGGGATGTTGCCGAAGAAGTAGCCGGAGAAGAGGAAGGCGAGCACCCAGGCGAGGCCGCCGGCGACGTTCCACAGCGCGAAGCGCGCGTAGCCCATGCGCCCGATGCCGGCGACGAAGGGCGCGAAGGTG
>DATBQN010000105.1:0-3295 GCA_036560825.1 Thermoanaerobaculia bacterium | reverse complement strand
GCCATGGTGCCGCCCTCCGCGGCGGCGATCGAGGCCTTCGCCGAGCGCCTGAAGCGCCGCGGATTGACGGCGACCGTGAGGAGGCCGCGCGGCGACGACGTCGCCGCCGCCTGCGGGCAGCTGCGGGCGTTCGGCAGAGATCCGCGAGGACGCGCACCGAAGAAGCCGCCCAAAGTCAGCGCCAGATGAACGCGAGGTTGCGCCCCGCGCCCCTGCCCTCCCGCCGGTAGCTCCAGAGCGTCGCTTCGTCGCACCGCGTGCAGGCGGCGACCCGGACCACCGAGCCAACGCCCGCGGCGCGGAGCTGCGCGAGGGCGGCGGCGGCGAGGTCGAGGTGCGGTTTGCCGGCGGGGCCGGGGACGGCGACCTCGGGCGCGCTCGCCGCCGCGACGCGGGCGGCGACGTCCTCTCCCACCTCGTAGCAGCAGGCGCCGATCGACGGGCCGATCCAGGCGCTCCAGCGCGCGGGATCGGCGCCGAGCTGGCGCGCGATCGTCTCGACGGTCCGCGGGATGACGCCCGACGCCATGCCGCGCCAGCCGGCGTGGACGGCGGCGAGCCCCTCCGGACCGGCGAGGAGGACCGGCACGCAGTCCGCCGTGGCGATCGAGAGCGCGAGGCCGCCCTCGCCCGTCCACAGCGCGTCGCCTTCGCCGCACTCGCCGGCGGCGGCGCGGAGGACGTCGGCCGAGTGGACCTGGCGAGCCCAGGCGAGGGGCGGCGGGTCGGGAGCCAGGGGCTCGATGCGCGAGAGGACCTCCTCACGGCTGCCCCGGCTGCCGAGCGCTCCGCGGCCGACGAAGCGGACCTCGACGCCGCCGGAGCTCCCCGCCCAGACGGCGTGGCCGCCGCGGGCGCGCGGCCCGGCGAGGATCGTTCCGGAAGTCTCCTGCGGCGCGATGACCATGGAAGGGGATTCTCTCTCATGCAGCCCCGACCTCGAAGCCTTGCTCCGCCGAGCGAAGAGCGCTCAGGGCCTGCTGGCATCTCGGCTAGACTACTCGCCGCGCCATGTCCTACGAGCCAGTCATCGGACTCGAGGTCCACGTCCAGCTCCTCACCGCGAGCAAGATGTTCTGCCGCTGCCCGAACCGCTTCGGGGAGCCGCCGAACACCCTCATCTGCCCGATCTGCCTCGGCTACCCCGGCGCGCTGCCGGTGGTCAACGGACGCGCGATCGACCTCGCCGTCGGCCTCGCGCTCGCCCTCGGCTGCGAGGTGAACGAGACCTCCGTCTTCGCGCGGAAGAACTACTTCTATCCCGACCTCCCGAAGGGCTACCAGATCAGCCAGCACGACCGGCCGCTCGCCGGGAACGGCTCGCTCCCGCTCACCGGCTCGGACAAGCGGGTGGGGATCGAGCGCCTCCACCTCGAGGAGGACGCCGGGAAGCTCCTCCATGAGACGACGAGGCGGCGCTCCGGGGCGCCGCGGGAGGCGCCCGGCGGGACGGCTCTCGACGGCGAGAGCCTGGTCGACTTCAACCGCTGCGGGGTGCCGCTCGTCGAGATCGTCTCGCGGCCCGAGATGGCGAGCGCGGAGGAGGCGCACGATTACCTGCAGACCCTCCATCGCCTGCTCCTCTACACCGGGACGAGCGACGGCAGCATGGAGGAGGGGAGCCTGCGCTGCGACGTCAACGTCTCGCTGCGGCCAGCCGGCAGCGCGCTCCTGGGAAAGAAGGTCGAGGTGAAGAACGTCAACTCCTTCCGTTACGCGGCGCGGGCGATCGAGCACGAGATCGAGCGCCAGCGCGCCCTCCTCGAAGCCGGCGGCCGGGTCGTCCAGGAGACGCGCGCCTTCGACGCCGCCTCCGGTGCGACGCGGGCGACGCGGAGCAAGGAGGAGGCGCACGACTACCGCTACTTCCCGGAGCCCGACCTGCCGCCGCTCGTCCTCGCCCGCGAGCGCATCGAGGCGCTCCGCCGCGAGCTCCCCGAGCTCCCCTGGGAGCGTCGCGCCCGGCTCGCCGCCCGCTACGGCCTGCCCGCGGACGATGCCCGCGTGCTCACCGCGGCGCGCGAGCTCGCCGACTACTTCGAGGCCGCGGCGGCCGCGGGCGGCGCCGGCGCGCCGGCGAGTCCAAAGGAGATCGTCAACTGCGCGAGCCCGAAGGGGATCGCCAACTGGATCATGGGCGAGGCCCTCCGCGAGCTCAGGAGCCGCAGGCTCGAGCCCGCCGAGCTCGCCCGCGCCCTGCCGCCGGCGCGCCTCGCCGCGCTCGTCGCCATGGTCGAGGCCGGGCGCCTCTCGGCCTCCGCCGGCAAGGAGGTCTTCGCCGCCGTCTTCGGCAGCGGCGAGGAGCCGGCCGCGGCGGCCGGCCGCCTGGGGCTCGTCCAGGTGAGCGACGCGGCGGAGATCGGCCGCTGGGTGGACGAGGTGATCGCCGGCAACCCGGGCCAGGTGGAGCAGTACCGCGCCGGCAAGGCCGCGGTCCTCGACCACCTGGTCGGCCAGGTCATGAAGCGCTCGGGAGGGCGCGCCCAGCCCGCGCGCGCGCGGCAGCTCCTGCGCCAGGCGCTGGCGGGCGAGGCGCCGGTCCTGCGCGCGCGGGCCGCGGCGCCGTGATCCAGTTCTTCCACGTCACCAAGCGCTACCCCGGCGGCCAGACGGCGCTCGAGGACCTCTCCTTCGAGATCGCGCGCGGCCAGTTCATCTTCCTGACCGGCGCCTCGGGATCCGGCAAGACGACGCTCTTGAAGCTCATCTTCCGCGAGGAGACGCCCTCCGACGGGCAGATCCTCGTCAACGGCCGCAACGTCTCCTCGATCCCGCCGCGGAAGATCCCCTTCCTCCGCCGCACCATCGGGGTGGTCTTCCAGGACTTCCGCCTGATCCCCCGCAAGACCGTCTTCGAGAACGTCACCTACCTGCCGCGGGTCCTGGGTCTCGACGCCAAGGCACAGAAACGCGTCGCCTTTCAGGCACTGCGCCGCGTCGGATTGGCACACCGGCTCAACGCCTTCCCCCCCCAGCTCTCGGGGGGCGAGCAGCAGCGGGTGGCGATCGCCCGCGCCCTCATCAACGAGCCCGAGATCCTCATCGCCGACGAGCCGACGGGCAACCTCGATCCCGAGCTCTCGCAGGAGATCCTCCGCCTCTTCCTCGAGGTCAACCTGCGCGGCACGACGGTGATCCTGGCGACCCACGACCGCGACACCATCGAGCGCACCGGCGGCCGCGTCCTCACCCTCGACCGCGGGAGCCTCGCCTCCGACCGCGAGATCCAGGGCACCGCGCCTCCCCGCATCGCCCTTCCCGAAGAGCGCGAGAAGAGCGCGGAAGAGACGCCGGC
>DATBQN010000104.1:0-3110 GCA_036560825.1 Thermoanaerobaculia bacterium | reverse complement strand
AAGCTCCAGCGGGTGCGGCGAGGCGGTATCGGCGAAGCAGCGAGCACGGAGCCATTCTATGCCCCGCGCGAGGGGCGCCTCGCGGGCGACAGCGCGAGCGCCGCGAGCCGTCAGCGCGCTCCTGCCCCCTCGCTCAGCCAGTCGGGGCCGGCCTCCGCCTTCGCGCCGCTCCGCGTGCGGTGCTCACGAGCGCGCGGGGGCGAAGAGAGCCCGCAGCGGGTCGGCCGGCTCGGCGCTCGCCGCGCAGAGAGCGACCTCGGGCCGCGGGCTACGGATGCCGGTCTCGCGGCGTAACGCCTGCTCGGGAGTCTTCGAGTCGTAGCACTGCACGTCCCAGCAGTGGCAGACCCCGTTGTCCGCGCAGTCGGCGTTGGCTCCCGGGGTATAGAGGCACTGCCAGCAGAAGGGACCCACGAGCTGGCAGGCGAAGTCGCACTGCGCCGCGGCGGGGCGCGCAGCCGCGAGGCCAGCGACGACGAGAGCGAGGACCAACAGGAACACGGGATGTCTCATGATCGCCTCCTTCCGCGCACGGGCTCGCCGGCGCGAGCCACGCTACTTCTCTACTTACTAAAGTGCGTGCACGGAGGGAGAGCGCGACGAGCCGGTGCACGAGCTACGCAACGCACCACCGGCTGACCTCTTCAGTACGCAGAGCTACGGTGGGCGGCCGCCGTCAGATAGACCACGTGCTCGGCGTCGTCGACCTGATAGAAGAACCGCCAGGCGCCGATGCGGTAGCGCCAGGTGTCCGGGGAGTATCCCTGAAGCTTGCGGATGTGAGGACCGAAACGCGGGTGGTGCGCAAGCTGCGGATAGACGACCTCGCGGAGCTTGCGAACGATCTCGGCGCGGCCCGCGCGGGCGAGTTGCCGGAGGTCCTTCTGGAACTGCTCGGTCTCGAAGATCCGGTACTCACCCAACGAAACGTCCCCGGCGCGCGCGGGCCTGTGCCGAGCCCTCACGGAGCCGCGCGACGAGATTCTCATTGGCGAGGATCTCGGCCATCTCGGCGTCGTCGACGAACTGCTGCTCGCGAAGATGGCTCAGTGCGGCGGTTTCGATGAGGTTCGAGAGAGGGCGGTTCTCGGCCTCGGCCGCTTGCCGAAACTCGTCATAGACGCGGTCGTCGAGGCGTAGGGTGACGGTCTTGGGCATGATGTCGCCTTCCTTCTCCTGTATTCATCTGTATTCTCGCCTGCCCGTGGCCCGGCGGTCAAATGCAAACCGAAAGATGCCGGGCTCGCTCGAGCTTTTGCGCCTCGACCTGAGCGGCGGAATCGGCGGGCGCTATGTGCGGGCCGGCAGGAAACGGAGGTGGAGCGCCGGCTTCGATTCGGTGCGGTCCGCGCACTGCTGCACCTTCGGCGCTGGCGCGATCCCGAGGTCGATGCGCAGGGTCTCCTCGGCGCTCAACCCGTCATAGCATTGCACGTCGAAGCAGCCGCACTCCCCCACGTCCTGGCAGTCGCCCGAACCGGGCCCCCAGAAGAGGCAGCGCTGGCAGAACTGCCCTTGCCCGGACGGGTCTTCTACATTCGTGCAGGCAAACTCGCACTGCGCCAGCGCCGGGCGCGACGCGGCGAGGGAGGCGGCGACGAGGATGGCGGCGATGAGCAGGGACTTCAGCGGGCTTCGCATGGCTCTCTCCTCCTGGCGAATTCGCAGAAGCTATCCGCGAATTGCACCATTCTAAATTACTTCGGAGAAGAGGACGCGTCAACGCGTCAACCTACAGGTACGGGTCGAGCTCCGTCCAGGGGTCGGTCTCGAGGGTCTTCTTGACCTCGATCATGAAGCGGTCGGCGTCGGCGCCGTCGACCAGCCGGTGATCGTAGGTGATGGCCAGGTAGCACATCGTCTTGATGACGATGGCGTCGTTGCCGTCGGCGTCGGTGACGACGATCGGCCGCTTCTCGACCGCGCCGACGCCCAAGATGCCCACCTGCGGCTGGTTGATCACCGGGGTGCCGAAGAGGCTGCCGAAGACGCCCGGGTTGGTGATCGTGAAGGTGCCGCCCTGGGCCTCGTCGGGCTTCAGCTTCTTCGACCGCGCGCGGTCGGCGAGGTCGTTGGCGGCCTTGGCGAGGCCTACCAGCGAGAGCTGGTCGGCGTGCTTGATCACCGGCACGATGAGCCCGTGCCCGAGGTCGACCGCCATCCCCAGGTTGATGTCCTTCTTGTAGACGATGTTGGTGCCGTCGATCGAGGCGTTGAGCTTCTTGTACGCCTTGAGGCCGTTGACCACCGCCTTGAAGATGAACGGCATGTAGGTGAGCTTCGTCCCCTCCTTCTTGGCGAAGCCGTCCTTGGCGCGGCCGCGGGCGCGCGCCACCTTCGACATGTCGATGTGGAAGAGCGTCGTGACGTGCGCCGAGGTGGCCTTCGAGTAGACCATGTGCGCCGCGGTGATCTGCCGGATCTTCGACATCGGCTCGATCTCGACGTCGTCGCCCTCGACATAGGCGGGGACCGAGAAGCCGCCGGTCGGCCTCGCGGCAGGGGCCGCGGGCGCCGGCGCGGGCGCCGGGGTCCGCGCGGGAGGCGGCGCGGGGACCGCCTTGGGGCCCGCCGGGGCCTGCTTGCGCTGCTCGACGAAGGAGAGGATGTCCTGCTTGGTCACCCGGCCGTGCATGCCGGTGCCCGCCACGGCGCCGAGGTCGACGCCCTCCTTGGCCGCGATGTTGCGCACCAGCGGGCTCGAGAACTGGCGCAGGCGCCCCTCGAGCAGGGCGTCGCCGGACTCGGCGTCGGACTCCTTGGCGAGGGCGGTGTCGCCGGCGTCGCGCCGCATCTCACGATTCTCTTCCGCCGCGGCGCCGTCGTCCTGAGCGGGCGGAGCGGCCGCCGCGGCCGGGGCCGGCGCGGGTGGCTTGGCGGCCGGCGCGGGCTGCGCTGGCGCGGCGAGCGCTGGAGCCGGCCGGGCCGGAGCGGCCGGCTGGGGCGCGGCGGGGGCCGGCGCCGCCGTTGCGGTCGCGGCGGCTGGAGCGGCGCCCGCCGTCTCGCCGGCCTCGCCGATCTGGGCCACCACCTGATTGACCGGCACCGTCTCCCCCTCCTTGTTGCGGATCTCGAGGAGCGTCCCGGCGGCCGGGCTGGGGATCTCGGCG
>DATBQN010000103.1:0-2644 GCA_036560825.1 Thermoanaerobaculia bacterium | reverse complement strand
ACCGCGAGCGGCAGCTTCTCGGAGTCGACGAACGGCAGCGTCGGCGGCGGAGCGCCGTTGCCGGAGCGGCGCGAACGGGAGCGGGGGGTCATACCTCCGCCCGGTCGCCCTTCTCGGTCAGCCACTCCTTGCGGTCCGCGGCGCGGGCCTTGGCGAGGAGCATGTCCATCACGGCGACGGCGTCGTCGCCCTCCGTGAGGGTGAGCTGGACGAGGCGGCGGGTCTCGGGGGCCATGGTCGTCTCGCGGAGCTGCAGGGGGTTCATCTCGCCGAGGCCCTTGAAGCGCTGGACGTTGACCTTGCCCTTGATCCCCTCGGCCTCGATGCGGTCGAGGATGCCCTTCCGCTCGCGGTCGTCGAGCGCGTAGAAGACCTCTTTGCCGACGTCGATGCGGTAGAGCGGCGGCATGGCGACGTAGACGCGGCCGTCCTCGACGAGGATGCGGAAGTGGCGGAGGAAGAGGGCGCAGAGGAGGGTCGCGATGTGGGCGCCGTCGGAGTCGGCGTCGGCGAGGATGCAGACCTTGCCGTAGCGCAGGCCGTCGAGCCGCGCGCCGTTGGAACCGCTGCGATCGCCGCCCGGGTCGACCCCCAGCGCCACGGCGATGTCGTGCACCTCCTGCGAGGCGAGCACCTCGGCCGAGTCGACCTCCCAGGTGTTGAGGATCTTGCCGCGCAGGGGCAGGATGGCCTGGAACTCGCGGCTCCGGGCCTGCTTCGCCGAGCCGCCGGCCGAGTCGCCCTCGACGAGGAAGAGCTCCGTCTGGCTCAGGTCCTGGCTGGCGCAGTCGGCGAGCTTGCCGGGGAGCGCCGGGCCGCTCGTCACCGTCTTCCGCTGCACCTTCTTGCCGGCGCGCTGGCGCGACACGGCGGAGGCGATCGCCAGCCGCGCGATGCGCTCGGCGTCGGCGGTGTGCTGGTTGAGCCACAGGCCGCAGGAGTCCTGGGCGACGCCGGAGACGAAGGCCGCCGCCTCGCGCGACGACAGGCGCTCCTTGGTCTGGCCGGTGAACTGGGGGTCCTTCAGGCGCACCGAGAGGACGTAGCAGCAGCGCGCCCAGACGTCCTCGGGGGCGAGCTTGACGCCGCGCGGCAGCAGGTTCCGGAACTCGCAGAACTCGCGGAGCGCCTCGGTCAAGCCGGCGCGGAAGCCGTTGACGTGGGTGCCGCCCTGGGGCGTCGCGATCAGGTTGACGTAGCTCTCGGCGACGAGCTCGGCGTCCTCGTCCTCGTCGCCCAGCCAGGCGACCGCCCAGTCGACCTCCTCGTCGCGCCCCGCCAGGTGGCCGACGAAGGGCTCGGCGGGCACCAGCTCGCAGCCCGCCAGCTCGTCCTTGAGATAGGCCGGCAGGCCGTCCTCGTAGAGCCAGTCGCCGTCGTCCTCGGGCGCGCCCTCGTGGGTGAAGGTGAGGCGGAGACCGGGGCAGAGGACGGCCTTGGCGCGGAGGGAGTGGCGGAGCTTGGCGACGGTGAACTTTGGGCTGTCGAAGTACTTCGGATCGGGGGTGAAGCGGACGGTGGTGCCGGTCGTCCGCTGGCCGACGGCGCCGACGACCTTGAGGGGCGACACCTTCTCGCCCCCCGCGAAGGCCATGTGGTGCTCCTTGCCGCCGCGCTTGACCCACACGTCGAGCCGCTTCGAGAGGGCGTTGACCACCGACACCCCGACGCCGTGGAGGCCGCCCGAGAAGCGGTAGCTCTTGTCCGAGAACTTGGCGCCGGCGTGGAGCCGGGTGAGGATCACCTCGACCCCCGAGGCCTTCTCGCCCTTGTGGAGGTCGACCGGCATGCCGCGGCCGTCGTCGGCGACCTCGAGCGAGCCGTCGGCGTGGAGGGCGACGTCGATGCGCGAGCAGTGGCCGGCGATCGCCTCGTCGACCGAGTTGTCGATCACCTCCTGCGCCAGGTGGTCCGGGCGGTCGGTGAAGGTGTACATGCCGGGGCGCTTGCGCACCGGCTCGAGCCCGGTGAGGACCTCGATGGCGGAGGCGTCGTAGGAGACGGTCATGGTCGGAGTAAGGGTGGAGGGCGAGCCTCATGATACCGGAGCGCCCCCCGTGCGATCGGTCCGGGATCGGCCCGCGATCGGCTCTTGACGGGCTCCGGACCCTGCTGATAGTCTAGCGGTAACGAGTCGTAAGGCAAGCCCGATCTCACAACCTCCGCGGCGCTCCTCCGATCCCCCGATCGGCTCGCGAGCCCGCCCCACGAAAGGAGACGTGATGCGCACCTCGAAAGCCTGGCCGTCCCTCCTCCTGGCTCTCGCCCTCGCCGTGCCGGCCCTCGCCGCGCCGCAGGACAAGCCCATGGACGATCACGCCAAGATGATGGCGGCGGAGTCCGAGGCCTACATGAAGGCCGCGACGCCCGGCGCGCCGCACGAGCACCTGGCCAAGATGGCCGGCCATTGGACGGCGCAGATCAAGACGTGGATGGAGCCCGGCAAGCCGGCCCAGGAGTCAACCGGCACCATGGACGCCGCGATGGTCCTCGGCGGCCGCTACCTGGAGACGATCCACAAGGGCCAGATGATGGGCATGGCCTTCGAAGGCCACGAGCTCGACGGCTACGACAACGTCACCGGACAATACTTCGGCGCCTGGATCGACAACATGGGGACCGGGCTCATGCCTCTGACCGGCTC
>DATBQN010000102.1:0-4014 GCA_036560825.1 Thermoanaerobaculia bacterium | reverse complement strand
CCGGCGCCGCTCACCGCCCGCTTCACCTTCACCCTCGACGGCGTCGAGGTGAGCCTCGATCGCGAGGTCGTCTACCGGCGGGCGGACGAGGCGCTGGGCGAGCTGCGGCGGCCGCTCCGCGTGGTGCCGAAGGTCGAGGTGACGCTCGCCGATCACCTCGTGATGTGGCCCCTCTCGCGGCAGAGCGCGCGCCAGCTCGGGGTGACCCTCACCTCGCGCTCCGGCGATGCGCAGAGCGGCCGGCTCGAGGTCGTGGCGCCGACCGGCTGGCCGGCCGTGGCGCCCATCCCGTTCCGGCTCGATCCCGGCGCCGCGGTCGACCTGGAGGCCGCACTGGCGCCGCCCAAGGGGCTCGCCCCCGGCCGCTACCCCGTCACCGTCGCCGCCGTGCTCGACTCGGGCGAGAAGATCGCCATCGCCGTGCCGGTCGTCGACTACCCGCACATCCGCCCGACGCCGCGGCCGGAGCCCTCGACCGTCGAGGTGAGCGCCGCGGACATCGCGCTGCCGCCGCTCCGCCGGGTGGGCTACGTGCGCGGCGCCTCGGATCGGGTGCCGGAGTTCCTCGCCCAGGTCGGGGTGCCGATCGCCCTCCTCGGTCCCGCCGAGCTCGCCGGCGGCGATCTCTCGGGCTACGACGCGATCGTCGTCGGCAGCCGCGCCTACGAGACCGATCCGGCGCTCCAGCGCGCCAACGGGCGCCTTCTCGACTACGCGCGGAAGGGCGGCCTGGTGATCGTCCAGTACCAGCAATATCCGTTCGTCGAGGGGAAGTACGCGCCGTTCCCCTTCGACATCGCGCGGCCGCACGACCGGGTGACCGACGAGACCGCCGCGGTCGCCGTGCTCGATCCCGCGAATCCGGTCTTCACCACGCCCAACCGCCTCGGCGCCGCCGACTGGGAGGGCTGGGTGCAGGAGCGCGGCCTCTATTTCGCCCACACCTGGGACCCGGCCTACAAGCCGCTCCTCGCGATGGCCGATCCGGGCGGGCCGCGGCTCGAGGGCGGTCTCCTCGTCGCCGCGCTGGGGCAGGGGCACTACGTCTACACCGGTCTCGCCCTCTTCCGCCAGCTCCCGGCCGGCGTGCCCGGCGCCTACCGGCTGTTCGCCAACCTGCTGGCGCTCGGGACGCGTGGAGCGGCCGGCAGGCGCTGAGGCGCCGGACGGCGACCGCGGCAGCGGCCTCGCGGTCGCCGGGGTCGTCGTCGCCTGGGCGCTCCTCGCGATCGTCCTCGCCCGCCGCCTCGCCGGCCTCGCGCTCGACGACTTCTTCATCACTTACCGCTACGCCTGGAACCTCGCCGCCGGCCAGGGGTTCGTCTTCAATCCGGGCGAGCGCGTCTTCGGCACCACCGAGCCCGGCCTCGCCCTGCTCCTCGCCGGCCTCGCCCGGCTGACGCGCGCCGCCATCCCCGCGCTCGGCACCTGCGTCACCGCCGCCGCGATGGTCGGCTGCGCCGCGCTCCTCCTCGCCGCCGCGCGCGAGCGCGGGCGGCTGACCGATGCCATCGCCGGCGGCACGCTCGCCCTCGCCTCCTCGTTCCTCTGGGTGAGCCATGGCGCCGCGGCGCCTTTGGTGCTCCTCTGCCTGCTGCTCGCCGCGAGCCTCGATGGGGAGCGGCCGCGAGGGCAGATCGCGGCGGGCCTCCTCGCCGGCGCCGCCGTCTGGCTGCGGCCGGACGCCGCGGTGGGGACGGCGATCCTCGGGCTGCTGCTGTGGCGCGAGCGCCGGCGCCTGCCCTGGCGCTACGGCGCCGCGGCGGGCATCGTCATCGCGGCCGGGCTCGCCGCCGCCTGGTGGACCTTCGGGAGCGCGCTGCCGCAGACCGGGATCGCCAAGCACGCGATGGCCGCGGCGGCCGCGGGCCGGGACGCCAGCGCCGGCTTCTGGCCCGCCGCCCTCCCCATCCTCGGGAGGCACTGGGGGCCGCTGTGGATGGGGATCGCGGCGCTCGGTCTCGCCGGCCTGCCGGCCCTGGCCGCCGGGACGGGCCGCGCCGGGCGGCTGCTGGCGCTCTACGCGCTCGCCCTCGGCGTCCTCTACCCGATCCTCGGCGTGCCGTTCTTCGTCTGGTACGCCTTCCCGCTCGCCTTTGCCGCGCTCTACGGGACGGCGTTCGCGGCCGGCTGGGCCGGGCGGCGGGTCGCGCGGCCGCGAGCGAGGTGGGCGGGAGCGGCGGTCTCAGCGTTGTTGCTGGTCGCCGTCGGGTGGTCGCTCCTGCCCGCGAGCGCGCGCTGGTTCCGCGGCTACCGCTGGTTCCCTTACCTGGAGACCTACCGGCGGGCGGCGCTCTTCGTCCATGAGCGCTCGGCGCCGGAGGACGCCATCGCCTACGTCGAGATCGGCGTCGTCGGTTACTACAGCCGGCAGCCGCTGGTCGACCTGCTGGGCCTGGTGACGCCGGGCTCGATCCCCTACGTCGAGAAGAGCGATCTCGTGGGCGCCTTCCTGGCGCGGCCCACGACCTGGGTCCTCTTCCACACCCGCGGGCGGATGCGCCCGCTCGTCAACCGTCCATGGTTCCAGCGCGCCTACGAGGACGTCGGCCACTTCTACGACTCCGATGGCCGCGGCGCGATGACCGTCTTCCATCGCCGGCCGGGAAGCGCGCTGCCGCCCGCGGGCGCTCCGGGCACCGCCCACGAGATGCCGCCCTCGTAAATTGCTGGGTTTATAAGATCCCCCGCCCAGATCCTTCGCTCCGCTATCCAGAAACGTGCTACTGCTGGTAGTCCTCCACCGGTTATCGGTGGCATTCTTTGCCCCTGTCATCCTGAGCGGGAGCGAAGGATCGGGTGGGCGGGTGGCGCGCGGACGAACCGATCTCGCGCCGCCCCCGCCCGATCCTTCGCTCCCGCTCAGGAAGACAATGCAAGGGGAGATGCCCCTTTCATCCTTCGTGGCCGGCGTCAGCTGGTCGGCAACTCAGGATGACAATGGAGAGGGAGTCGAGCGCTACGAACGAGATGCCGGAGATTTCTTCACAGACTCTGAGCTCGCGCTCCGGCCCCGCCGGGCTCGCGAGAACGCCTGGCATCCTCGCGCTCGTCGTCTCCGCGGCGGTCCTCATCGCCCGTTCGATCTGGCTCTGGGACCCCTACCTCGTGCTCGACGATTCCTTCATCTCGTACCGCTACGCCGTGCACCTCGCCTACGGCAAGGGCCTGGTGTGGAACCTCGGCGAGCGGGTCGAGGGCTACACGAACTTCCTCTGGACGGTGCTCCTCGCGGCCGGCGCGCGCTGGCTCGACCTGCCGGCGCTCTCCCGCGTGCTCGCCCTGGCGGCCGGCGTCGGCACCCTCTGGCTCCTCGTCCGCCTCGGCGAGCGCCATTTCGCCGGACGGTCGTCGTCACCGCTCCTCGTGGCCCTGCCGCCTCTCCTCTATGCGGCGACCGGCTCCGAGGCCAGGCTGGCGGTCTCTGGGATGGAGACCCTCCTCTTCGTCTTCCTCCTCCTCGCCGCGGTCGCTCTCCTCTTTCTCCCCCAACGCGACCGCTCGCTAGCCGCCGGCCTCGTCTTCGCCCTGGCGGCGATGACGCGGCCCGAAGGCGTCATGTACACGCTCCTCGCCGCAGCAGTCCTTCCCCTCGACCCATCGGCTCCATTTCATCTCGCGCGAGCCCGCAGGCGTCAGCGCGGCGGGTGGCGCGGCGTGGAGGGATACCGCATCTCGCGCGGAGCGGGCCGATTGCCGCCGGAGTCTGAAGGCGGGCCCCCCGCGAGCACGGATGTGGGATACCACGCCGTGACAGGACCCGCCGCGGGTCCGCTCTCGCGCCATTTCTCTCGCCCGCTCCGTTTCCTCGCAGCCTTTGCCGCCCTCTACGTCCCCTACTTCGTCGCCCGAGCCCTCTACTACCGCTCCTTCCTCCCCAATACCTACTACGCCAAGGCGGGAGATTTCTGGTGGGGACGCCTCGCCCGAGGCTGGAGCCTCCTCCTCACCGAGTCCAAGCTCTGGAGCATCCTCCCCGTCCTCATCGCCGCCCTCTTCGCCATCCCGTCCCTC
>DATBQN010000101.1:0-4085 GCA_036560825.1 Thermoanaerobaculia bacterium | reverse complement strand
TCTCGGCCGACACGAGGGCGCCGCCGGCGATCGCGAAGTGGCCCGACTCGACGAGCGGCGAGGCGAGGCCCGCCGCGCGCGCCAGGTCTACGCCGTCGCCGCCGGCGCGATGGGCCTCGGCGAGCTGGCTGGCGAGCGCTCCGTCCACCCTCGGCACGACGCGGAGCTCCCAGGTGTAGTCGCCGTCGGCCAGCCGCTGGCCCCGGGCGTCGAAGAGGCTCATCGAGGGGTCGACGCCCGCCTTGAACTCGTGAGAGAACACCAGGCCGCCCGGCCCGGACACGTTGAGCACCAGCCGGTCGTAGCCCGAGATCTGCGGCAGCCACTCGACGCCGGCGCTGCCGGTGGCGAGCCGGCTGATCCGCTCGCGGCCGCGGGACATGTCCCCCACCGGCCCGGAGACGTCTCCCGCCCAGGCGGCCATCCCGATCGCCAGGCCCAGGGCCCCCATCGTCCATCGTTTTGCGCTCATGGGATTCTCCTTTCTCTTGGAGCCTGCAGCTCCAATGCTGGAGGCTCTGCACGGACCACCGGCGTTACAGCGCCTCGGGTCCGAAAACTGGCGGGAGTAGGAGCTCGGAGCTGGAACTAAAAAAAGTCTAGCACGCAGGAGCGCGCCGTTCGGGGGACGAGCCGCACTTCAGCGAAGTTGCGGCAGCTTCATTCCATCGTCGCGTCGGCCGCCGCGACGAGCAGGGCGGTGATCTCTACAGCGCTGCTTCCGCGATCTCGATCGCGTTGAGGGCCCCGCCGCGGGTCAGGTTGTCCATCACCGCCCACAGCCAATAGCCGCCGGCGACCGCGGCGTCCTCCTGCACGGCGCCGACGAGAACCTTGTCGCTCGCCGCGGCGTCGATCGGCCCGAGGTGCGCCG
The DNA here is from genome assembly GCA_036560825.1 of Thermoanaerobaculia bacterium. GTDB lineage: Bacteria > Acidobacteriota > Thermoanaerobaculia > Multivoradales > UBA5704 > DATBQN01. The sequence goes on along the minus strand of DATBQN010000101.1, from coordinate 3,211 downwards.
GCTTCTTGACCAGCTCGATCCCGCGCTGGCCGGCGAGCGCCTGGCGCACCCGCTGGAGGCCGCCGGGGCCCTCGAGGCGGACGAAGACGGTCGCCGCGAGGGAGTGGAAGATGCCGCCCTGGAGGAGCTGGAGGGAGAGCGGCCGCGAGCCGGGGAGGAGCGCGGCGAGGGTCGCCGCCAGGTCGCCCGCGGGCGCCGGGACGGGCAGCAGGTTGAAGGCGAGCTGGGCGCCGAAGAGCGGGCTCGGGCGGCGCTGGGTCATGGCGACGATCTGGCGCGTCTGCTCGAAGAGCTCTTCGAGCCCCGGGTCGCCCTGGACCGAGGCGGGCTGGACGACCGTCGCGATCGCTTCCGCGAGCCCCAGGGCGGCGAGCGGACGGAGGAGATGGGCGAGAAGGATCACGGCGGGGTGGGGCGAGAGCAGGATGCGGCCGCTGCCGTTGGCGGCGACCCGCGCCGCCTCGTCGTTGACGCCGGCGACGACCGGCCGCGCGCCGGCCAGGCGGCCGTCGGCGAGCGGGCCTGCCGCCGCCTGCGGCGCGAGGATGACGGCGGTCACCTCGGGAGGCAGCCGGGCGAGGCCGGCGGCGATCTCGAGGGCGGCGCCGCAGAAGAAGGCGACGTCGACGCCGTCCAGGGCCTGGGCGTCGAGCGGCGCGACGAGCGCCGCGCCGCCGGCGAGCTCGGTCAGCGTCCCCACCTCGGTCTCACGGCTGGTGAGCAGGCGGATCTCGTCCCAGGGCCCGCCGCGGCGCTCGAGCGTCTCGCGCAGCTCCTTGCCCGCCAGCTCCGTCGGGTTGACGACGGCGGCGACGCTCATGAGGGCGCCGGCTTGCCGTCCGCGCGATGCCGGCCGCGGAGGCGGGCGATGAGGTACGAGACGGGGCCGGACAGGGTGAAGAGCGTCGCGATGGCGAGGAAGGTCGCCCGCGGCCGATAGAAGATCACCAGGATCACCGCCGCGATCGGCGCCGCGGCGCGGTAGCTCCAGCGGCGGCGCAGGTCGATCTTCTTGAAGCTCACGTAGCGGAAGGTCGACACCATGAGGGCGCCGATGAGGAGCAGCGCGGCCATCATGCCGAGCTGCATCCAGGTCTTCCACGGCGAGTCGGGAGCCAGGAAGGTCTCGGGCTGGAAGAAGAGGATCGAGCCGATCGTCCCCGCCGCCGCCGGGGCCGGCAGGCCGACGAAGTAACGCGAGTCGACGATCCGCGTCTGCACGTTGAAGCGGGCGAGGCGGGTGGCGGTGCAGACGAGGTAGAAGAACGGCACCAGCCATCCCGGCCGCCCCCACTCGTAGAGCCCCCACAGGTAGCAGAGGAGGGCCGGCGCGGCGCCGAAGGTGAAGACGTCGGCGAGCGAGTCGTATTCCTTGCCGAAGTCGCTCTCGGTGCCGGTGAGCCGGGCGATCCTGCCGTCCACGCCGTCGATGAGCGCGGCGATGAAGATCATCACCGCCGCCCACTTGAAGCCCGCGAGCGGCTCGCCGAGGGCCGGGTCGCGCGAGACGATGCCGGTCGAGCGCAGCCCGAGGACGATGGCGTAGAAGCCGAGCAGCACGTTGCCCATGGTGAACAGGCTGGGCAGCAGGTAGGCGCCGCGCCGCACCCGCCGTCCCATCTCGCGCGCCCGCTCGGGCGTCACGGCCGCTCCTCCGGGACGGCGACCGGCGTGGCGCCGTTCTTCAGGCGATCGCCCTTGGCGACCAGCACGCGGTAGCTCGCCGGGACGACGAGATCGACGCGGGAGCCGAACTTGATCAGTCCCATCGCCTGGCCGCGGTGCACTTGGTCGCCCTCCTTGAGGTAGCAGACCACCCGCCGTGCCAGGAGGCCGGCGATCTGGCGCACTCCCACGAGGTCGCCGTTGGGGCGCCGGATGACGGTCAGGTGCTGCTCGTTGACCTCGCCGGCCTCGTCCTTGAAGGCGGCGACCTTGCGCCCCGCGCGATGGCTCGAGGCGATCACCTCGCCCGCCGCCGGCACCCGCTGCACGTGGATGTCGAGGACGGAGAGGAAGGTGACGACGCGGCGGTGGCGTCCCGGACCCAGCGCCGGGTCGTCGACCTCGTCGACGGCGGTCACCAGGCCGTCGGCAGCGGCGAGCACGGTCCCGGCCTCGCCCTGGAAGGAGCGGTGCGGGTTGCGGAAGAAGAGGAGGACGAGGAAGCCGGCGGCGAGCGCCGCGCCGGACCACGCCGGGTGCCCGAGCCAGAGCAGCACCGCGGCGGCGAGGACGAACGGCAGGACGAAGGACCAGCCTTCGCGCGCGAACGTCATCGGCGGGAAGGAGAGGCGGGCCCGGAGGGAGAGGGGAGGAGCGTCACGCCGAGACCCGCGACTCGCGGTGGGCGCGCAGCATCGACTCCATGCGGTCTTTCAGGTTGAGCTTGTGGAGCTTGATCTTCTTCTCTTCGATCTCGTCGTCCTGGGAGAGGAGCGATTTCTGGTTGATCTCGGCCAGCCGCCGCTCACAGGCCTGGTGCTCCTCGTAGAGGCGGCGGAAGTCGTCGTCGGTGGCGATCAGCTCCTCTTTGATCTCGTCGCGGACGGGCATGGGCTCATACCTCCTGATGATCCGATCGAGGGTCGGATGGACGTGGGTCCGCGCCGGTCTGCCGCGGGGCGGTGGACGGCGGTCGGACGGGATGGTGTGGGGGGTGCGGCTCGACGGTCGGGGCGACCGGCGGAAGGGGCCGAGGCACTCACCGGCAGATCGGCCCCTGAGCACCTTCCGGCCGAGGGACCCGGCGCGGAAGAGCGATGGTTGGAAGGGCGTTCAGCATGCCTGCTGGAGGCAGGATAGCACCCGCCCAGGGGGGGATCAACTCAACCTGACGAGGGTGCCGAGGGCGACGGGCTTGAGGGGTGGGCGGACGGTCCCCAGCTCCCAGTCCGCGCGGGAGAAGAGGGCGGCGAGCGCGGGGCCGCATACCCGGCCCTGGCAGGGGCCCATGCCGGCGCGGGTGAGGAGCTTCGCCTGGCGCGGGCTCCAGGCGGGGTCGAGGTCGCCCAGGCGGACGTCTTCGCAGCGGCAGATCACGGTCTCCGGCCGCGCCAGGCACACCACCTCGGGACGGAGGGCGAAGGCGGCGGCGAGCGCCTCTCCCCAGGCGCGGCCGTGGTCGCGCCGGCGGCGGAGCCCGGCGTCGACCGGGCGGCCGGCGGCGGCGAGGCCGGCGATCTCCCCTTCGACCAGGGCCTGCTCGAGC
>DATBQN010000100.1:0-1818 GCA_036560825.1 Thermoanaerobaculia bacterium | reverse complement strand
CGCGAGGATCGTCGCCAGCGGGAATCAGGCGGCCTCCACCGGGTCAGCCGGCGCAGGCGCGGGCGCGCTCGAGGAGCAGCTCGCGCTCGCGCGCGTTGCGCGTCAGCGTCGCGGCGCGCTCGAGCTCCGCGCGGGCTTCGTCGAGGCGGCCGAGCTTGGCGAGGAGGTCGCCGCGCACGCTCGGCAGCAGGTGGTAGGCGCGGAGCGAGGGCTCCGAGGTGAGCGCGTCGACGAGCTCGAGCCCCGCCGCCGGACCGAACGCCATCGCCATGGCGACGGCGCGATTGAGCTCGACGACGGGCGACGGCGCGACCTCGGCGAGCGCCGCGTAGAGCGTCGCGATGCGGGGCCAGTCGGTCTCCTCCGCCGTGCGGGCGCGGGCGTGGCAGGCGGCGATCGCGGCCTGCAGCGCGTAGGGGCCGAGCGCGCCGCCGAGCTCCTCGGCGCGGGCGAGGGCCGCGAGGCCGCGGCGGATGAGGACGCGATCCCAGCGCGCGCGGTTCTGCTCGAGGAGGAGGACGGGCTCTCCGGCGGGGCCGATGCGCGCCCGCGAGCGCGAGGCCTGGATCTCCATCAGCGCGACGAGGCCGTGGACCTCCGGCTCCTCGGGCATGAGCCCGGCCGTGATGCGGCCGAGACGGAGCGCCTCCTCGCAGAGCGCGGGGCGCATCCAGTCGTCGCCCGCGGTCGCCGAGTAGCCCTCGTTGAAGACCAGGTAGAGGACCTCGAGCACCGACGCCAGACGGGCGGCGAGCTCGGCCCCGCGGGGGACCTCGAAGGGCACCCGCTTCTCGGCGAGGGTCCGCTTGGCGCGCACGATCCGCTGGGCGACGGTGGGCTCGGGGACGAGGAAGGCGCGCGCGATCTCCTCGGTGGTGAGCCCGCCGAGCACGCGGAGGGTGAGCGCGACGCGCCCTTCGGTGGGGAGGACCGGATGACAGGCGATGAAGACGAGGCGGAGGAGGTCGTCGCCGACGTCGTCGTCGAGCGCGGCCTCGAGGTCCGCTTCGAGATCCGCCACCGCGGTCTCCTGCCGGGCCTCGAGCTCGCGGCCGAGCTCCTCGTGCTTGCGCTCCAGCCGCTGGCCCCGGCGCAGCAGGTCGATGGCGCGATGCTTCGCGGTGGCCATGAGCCAGGCGCCCGGGTTGTCCGGGATGCCCGCCTCCGGCCAGCGCTCGAGCGCCACGACGAGGGCTTCCTGCGCCAGCTCCTCGGCGAGGCCGACGTCGCGCACGATGCGGGCGAGACCGGCGATGAGCCGGGCGGACTCGATCCGCCAGACCGCGTCGATCGCGCGATGCGCATCGGCAGCCGCCACGGCCACCGATCAGAGCATCTTCGATCCGCGGGTGCAAGGGCGGCGCCCGCCCGCCGGACGGACCTTACTCGACCATCTCGATGAGGACGCCGTGGGTCAACGAGGCCGGGATCAGGAAGCGATTCCGGCCCTTGTACTTGAAGGTCGGCAGGTCGAGGCCGGTGTTGTGGCGGATGAGGGCGCCGGCGGCGTCGAGGTCGCCCACCTCGATGCTCACCCCGAGGATCCCTTCGCCGCGGTCCGCCGCGAAGTCCGCCACCAGGCCGGGGCCGTCCGGCTGCAGGAGCGCGAGGGTGTTGTGCTCGTACTCCACCTCCGCGCCGCGAGCGCCCAGGTAGGCGATCTTCTGGTGCTTGGCGCGCACCTTGAGACCGAGGCCCTGGTAGAAATCGATCGCCGCGTCGAGGTCCGCCACCACCAGCCAGAGGGTGTCGATCTTCTGCGCCGTGTTGGGGTGCGGCCGGGGCGCCAGGGCGGGGAAATCGGCGAACATCTGCTGC
>DATBQN010000099.1:0-2930 GCA_036560825.1 Thermoanaerobaculia bacterium | reverse complement strand
CGCTCCGCCGGCTCCTCACGCCGCGCGCCGAGCGGCGGCGGCGGGTCGCGGCGGCGGCGCGGGCGGTCTTCGTCGACCAGGGCGTCCACCGCACGCGGGCGAGGAACGGCGTCCTCCTCTATTTCTCGCTCCTCGAGCGGGAGGTGGAGGCGGTGATGGACGCCGGCGTCGAGGCGCTCGCCGCGAGCGACGTCTGGCGGCGGGCGATGGGCGAGATGGCGGCGGCCTTCGCCGCCGGCGAGGGGGGCGTCGCCGTCGCCGCGCGGGTGGGCGCCCTCGCCGCCGCCGCGGCGCCGTCGCACCCGTACGTCGCCGGCCAGGACGACCTGCTCTCCGACGAGGTCTGCGAGTGAGACGGCGGCTCGCCGGCCTCGGCCGGTTCAGAGGGCTCCGTCGATTCACACCCGCGCTGCTCGCCGCGCTCGCGCTCCTCGGCTTCGCGGCCGCCGCCCTGGCGCGTCCGGGCGGCGGCGAGAGCTACGGCGGCGGATCCTCGGGCGGAGGCGGCGGCAGCGGTGGTGGCGGCGGCGGCTTCATCTTCTTCCTCGTCCGCATATGGATCGACTTCTGCATCGCCTACCCGCAGATCGGCATCCCGGCCACCGTCGTCGGGGTCGTCGTCTGGGTGCGCTACCGGAAGACCCACCCGAAGGGGGACGAGCACTTCGACGCCCGAGCCCTCGCTCCATCGCCGCCATCGCCGCCCCCGCGACGCCCGGCCGCGCTCGACCTCGATCAGGTCCGCGCCCTCGATCCGGACTTCTCCGTCGTCCTCTTCGAGGACTTCGCCTACGCGCTCTACGCCCGCGCTCACGAGGCGCGCGCCAGCGCCGCGGCGCTCGACGCGCTCGCCCCCTACCTCTCCGACGCGGCGCGCCGCCATCTCGCGGCGCGGCGGCCGCCGGGCGCGGTCGAGGGCGTCGTGATCGGCGCCCTGCGCGCGGTCGACCTGCGGCTCCCCGCCATGTCCGGTGGGCCCGGCGTGTCCGGCGGGCCCGGCGGGCCAGGCGCAACCGGGCGGCCGCAGGTCGAGGTAGCGCTCGAGATCGAGTCCAACATGACGGTGGGGACCGGCGCCGAGGCGCGCACCCAGTACGTCCGCGAGCGGTGGACCCTGGTGCGCGACGCCGCGGCGAAGAGCCGGCCGCCCGAGAGCGTCGGCACCTTCCACTGCCCGCACTGCGGCGCCCCGTTCACCGACTCCGGCGGCGGCCGCTGCCAGTTCTGCGGCGAGGTGGTGACCGACGGCCGCTTCGACTGGAGCGTGCAGACGATCCAGGTCCTGGCGATCGAGGAGCGGCCGCCGGCCCTCACCGGCACGACGCCCGAGCAGGGCACCGATTTCCCCACCCTCTTCCATCCGGCGCTCGCCGCCCGCCGCGCCGAGCTCCTCCGCGACGACCCGGCGACGACCGACGAGGCGCTCGCCGCGCGCCTCCAGCTCATCTACGACCGGCTGAACGCCGCCTGGACGGGGCTCGACCTCGCCCCCGCCCGCCCCTTCGTCTCGGACCGCCTCTTCGAATACCTCCAGTACTGGATCTCGGCCTACAAGAGCCAGGGGCTGCGCAACGTCCTCGAAGGGATGCGGATGACCGGCGAGAAGCTCGTCAAGGTCGTCCGCGACCGCCGCTACGACTCGCTCACCTTCCGCGTCTGGGGGACGGGGCGCGACTCGACCGTGCGGCAGTCGAGCGGCGAGGTGGTGGCCGGGAACCCGCGCGCCGACCGCGCCTACTCCGAGTACTGGACCCTCATCCGCGGCGCCGGGAAAAAGGGCGCCCCGCGAGCCGACGCCGCCTGCCCCAACTGCGGCGCCCCGCTCGCGGTGAACATGGCCGGCAACTGCGAGCACTGCGGCGCCCTCATCACCCGCGGCGACTTCGACTGGGTGCTGTCGAAGATCGAGCAGGACGATTCCTACAGCGGCTAGCGGTTTGCAGTTACCGGAGGCAAGACCATGCTGGACATCCGCCGCCACTTCGACCCGTGGTCCCTCCTCATCATCGCCATCACCCTGGCGCTCTTCCTCGCCGCCCTCGTCCTCAAGGGCCTCACGCACGACCTCCTCCTCGAGGCCGGCGTCTTCCTCGTCTCCGTCAAGCTGATCCTCATGTCGTACAAGAACGGAGTGCGGACCGAGCACCTCGACGCCCGCCTCGCGCGCATCGAGTCGGCGCTCGAGCGGCTCGCCGGGCGCGCAGAGTCGTAGCAGCGCGGGCCGGCGCTGTGCAACGGAGACGCACGGCCAAGGATCAGAGCTAGCTCAGCTAAGCTAGCTAGCTGAGTGCGCGAGGCGCTGGTTAACTATGACTGTCTCTCTGCCGCTGAACGCCCGAATCGCGCACCCTGCGGGGCAACAGTTGAATAGAAGTCGCGCTCGAACAGAATGCGAATATGTTGCCCCCCTGCCGCGAGTTGCTCAGCTTTCCTGTGCTTGGCACTCTTCGTGTAGCCAGCTACTAACTGCCGCAGATCCTGGTCGCCAACGACCAAGATGGTGGTGCGCTTCGTAACGCCTTCGTCGACTTCGCAGCCTGCGTCGGATGCTATAGCGGCAGCCTCGACGCGCTGCACCGACAAGGCGCCGGTGAAAACGACGACCTCGCCGTGGAGTGGACCCTCTGGGTTGCCGGGGCGCGCTATAGGCAGGTCAACCCGGTGCCACCACTCTTGGAGCGAGATCCCGCTGGCGTCCAATGCTCGCAGCAGCACTTCGGCGGTAGCCACTGCGTGATCGGCAGCTCGGTGGTGCGGACAGGGTATGCAAAGCCTCGCGGTGACAGGAAGGAGGCCATAGCCCGAGCGAGAGAGGTCATGCCAAGTGCGACGAACGACACGCGCAGCATCGAGCCAGTCGCACTGCAGATCTGCGTTCGTGCACTCGCGAAGTGCCCTCGTTAGAGAGGTGCGGTCGAATGCCGTGTAGG
>DATBQN010000098.1:0-9632 GCA_036560825.1 Thermoanaerobaculia bacterium | reverse complement strand
TCATCACGGTCTCCGTTCTGCTGCTCAACATCTTCGCCCGGGTCGTATTCCGGCAGAGGAAAGGGGGGTAACTCGAGATGATCCAATCGGAAGAGTTGAAGTCGCCCGCGCGGCTCCAGCAGTCCGGCCGGCTCCACGCCGCCCACGCCGCGGACACCGCCGGCGCCGCCGCCCGCTCCGCGGCGGGAACGGCGCGCATGGCCGTGCCGCGGGTGGAGAGCGCCCTCCGTCCCGACACCGCGACGACGCCCAAGATCGTCACCAAGAACCTCGAGTTCTTCTACGGCGGGCATCGCGCGGTCAAAGGCATCGACCTCACCGTCGCCGACCGCCTGGTGACCGCCTTCATCGGTCCCTCGGGCTGCGGCAAGTCGACCCTGCTGCGCACCTTCAACCGCATCTACGAGCTCTATCCCGGCCAGCGGGCGACGGGCGAGATCCTCCTCGACGGCGAGGACATCCTCGACTCGCGCCAGGACTTGAACCACCTGCGCAAGCGCGTCGGCATGGTCTTTCAGACCCCGACGCCCTTCCCGATGCCGATCTACGACAACATCGCCTTCGGCGTCCGCCTCTACGAGCGCCTGCGGCCGGCGGAGATGGATGAGCGGGTGGAATGGGCGCTCCGCAAGGCGGCCCTCTGGGACGAGGTCAAGGACAAGCTCAAGCAGACTGGCAGGAGCCTCTCCGGCGGGCAGCAGCAGCGCCTCTGCATCGCGCGCGCCATCGCCGTCAAGCCCGAGGTGCTGCTCCTCGACGAGCCGACCTCGGCGCTCGACCCCATCGCCACCGCCTACATCGAGGAGCTGGTGCACGAGCTCAAGAAGTCGTACACCATCGCCATCGTCACCCACAACCTGCAGCAGGCGGCGCGCGTCGCCGACTTCACGGCGCTCCTCTACCTGGGCGAGGTGGTCGAGTTCAACGACACCTACACCATGTTCACCAACCCGGCCCACAAGCAGACCGAGGACTACATCACCGGCCGGTTCGGGTAGGCGGGCTGCGCGGCCGGCCGGCGGGGAATGCTACCGGGCTCGCGCCCGGCCATCCGGGCCCGCGCTCGCTTCGCCGGAATCTCGGTTTGCTTGATCGGGAATCCGAACGGGCGTAAAGTGGAAGCATGAAAACCACCGTCGATATTCCCGACCAGGAGCTGCGAGAGGCGATGCGGCACACCGGCGCGAAGACCAAGCGCGAGGCGGTGGTGATCGCCCTCTCCGAGTTCAACCGCAGGCGGCGGCTCCAGAAGCTCGCGGAGGCGTTCGGGACGCTCGACGGCTTCATGACCCAGGAAGACCTGCGGCGGATGCGGGACGAACCTTGAGCGACGGCAGGCGCTATCTCGTCGACACGTCGGCCTGGATCGAAACCCTGCGATCGAGCGGCGATCCGACAGTCCGGGCCCGGGTGAGCGCCCTGACGGCCGACGATCGGGCGGTCCTCTGCGATCTCGTGCGGCTGGAGCTGTGGAACGGCGCCCGCAGCGCCGGGGAGCACCGCCTGCTCCGCCAGTTGGAGCAGCAACTCGAGACCGTGCCCACGACGGAGGATGCCTGGACCCTCGCCCGCGAGCTCGCACGGTCGGCGCGCGGCAGGGGCCTCACCGTACCGGCCTCCGATCTCTTGATTGCGGCCTGCGCGCGGTCGCATGGGCTCGGGATCGTCCATTGCGACGCGCACTTCGAGAGCCTCGAAAAGCTCCGATAGGCCCCATGTTCACCAACCCGGCCCACAAGCAGACCGAGGACTACATCACCGGCCGGTTCGGATAGGCCCCAGATCCATCACCGCGTAGTCCCGGTCGCCGTAGACCAGCTGCACCCCCGGCGACTTGGCGAGCTGGGAGGCCACCGGCCGGAAGAAGTTGTAGGGGACGGCCACCCAGCGGGCCCCGAACCGCCGGCGGATGGTCTGCGCCGGGTCCGCGTCGCGGCCGGCGACGATCCCGGCGTAGGTGGCGAAGAGCTTCGGGTCCTTCAGGTAGAAGACGGTCGGGTCCAGCGCCACCAGCGACTGGAGCTGGGGCGCGGAGTAGAGGAGCGGGGACGAGTCCGCCCACTGCACCGTGAAGACCCGCTCGCCCGCCCTGCCACGCTCCCCCAGCCAGCGGGCCATCTCCCGCGGCGGCGAGGTCACACCGAAGCCGTAGGTCCGCAGCGTGCCGAGGGTCCACAGCCCGGCGGCAGCGACGGCGACGGCGGCCGCCGTCCGCCCCCAGCCGGGGAAGGGAAGGCCCCTGTCCCGCCCCTCCCGGACCACCAGCGCCAGGGCGAGGAGGGCGAGGGGCGCCCCCAGCTCGAGGAACCGCCGGGCGGCGAGGCTCCCGACGGCCAGGAAGCCGAGCGAGACGAGCCCCGCCGTGAGCGTCGCCTGGCTGCGCAGCCGCGGTCGAGCGACGAGGGAGACCAGCACGATCGCCGCCGCGAGGAAGGCCGGCCACTGCTCCTGGAGGAGACCCCATTCGGGCGGGGACATCTCCGTGCCGAGCATCGGCCGCAGGACCGCATCGCCCGCGGCCGTGGATTGGAACGGCACCACGAAGCTCGAGATCGCGAACAGCCGGAAGTTCGCCGGCACCTCCGGATGGACGAGCTGGCCGAGCAGCCATCCCCCCGCGGCCGCCGCCATCGGCTGCCAGGGGATCCGGCGCTCCTCCGGCTCGCCCCCTGCCGCCAGCCCCGCGAGACACCAGAGAACGGCCAGGGGGATCGCGATCCACCCGCCGGTATGGGTCAGCGCGAACAGGGCCGAGACCACGAAGAGCGCTCTCCATCGCCGCTCGGCGAGCAGGGCGACCACGAGGACCGAGAACCCGATCAGCCACACCTGCGGGCGCAGCATCTCCAGCCGTTGGACGAAGAGCGTCCCCAGAGCCGGGAGAGCCAGCACGAACCACCACGGCCGCGGCACGCGCAGCGACCACAGGGCCCAGGCGAACGAGCCCACCAGGAAGACCTGCCCGAGGAGCACGCCGATCATCCCCGCGGTTTCCAGCGGCAGCGTGGCGAAGGGCATCAGCAGCAGGTGGAAGAGGGGTGTGCTGTCCACGAAGCGGTCGAAGAGGATGGAGAACGGCGTCCACCGGAACGACTCGATGCGGATGCCCGACCGCATCTCCCGCGCCAGCCCCAGGTGGTAGTACTCGTCGTACGACCACGGCAGCGGCGCGCTCGCCCGGACGGCGAAGAACAGGCCGACCACGGCGACGGAGGCGAGGATCAGCTTGGCCAGCGGGGGGATGCGCTCCCGGCGGACGGGAACCGCCGCGGCGGGAGCCTCGGCCTGCTTCCGGCGGCGCCGGCCCTTCTTGGCGCGGGCGAAAGACGCGGCCCGGACGTGGGTGTCGGCGCTCACCGCGGCCCGATCATACTGCGGAGAGCGAACGCCGACCGGTCAACAAAAAGGGGGAGGGACGCTGGCAGGCGCGCCCTCCCTGGAATCCCACTCCGCGTGCGCAGGTCTAGAAGTTGTAGACCGTCCAGACACCGAACTCGTTGTACTTGCCCTGCGAGGTGGCGACGGTCGAGCCGATGGTGCCGTTGCCGGTCGAGATGGTGCCGCCCTCGACCTTTTCGTACTTGTAGACGAGCGCCGCCTGAAAGGCCTTGTTGACGCGGAACTCGAAGCCCAGGTTGTAGTAGGTGTCCTTGAGGCTCGGCTTGAGGTCCTTGCTCGGCTTGAAGGTGTCGTAGCGGCCGAGGAGCGCGACCTTGGGCGTGAAGGCATAGGAGACCCAGGTCGAGAACCCGTCCGCCTTGTCGGTCGAGGTGCTGGCGACCGTCGTCCAGTTGTCGGCGGTGACGTACTCGCCGCCGATGCGCAGGGTCGGGCTGGCGTAGGCCACGGTGGCGTCGAAGCGCGAGGCGGTGTGCTTCGCCGGCACCGCATCGGTGTCGAGACCGCGCTTGCCGGTATAGCCGCCGACGGCGATGTTGAAACCCTGGACCGGCTGGAAGCCGAGGCGGCCCTCGAAGTCGACGCTCTTGCTGCGGGTGGGGTTGCTGAAGCCGCGGCCGTTCTCCGCCGAGACCTGGTAGTTGAACACCTCGTTGCCGCCCGACTTGCCGAGGAGATGGAATCCCCAGTCGGCCGAGGCGCCGAAGCTGAAGCGGTCGATCAAGGTCTGCTCGATGTAGCGGTAGCCGTAGAGGCCCTCGACGTAGGGAATCCACGGGGTGTCCGCCGAGCCGAGCTGGAAGATGGCCTGCGGGCTGACCTTGGCCTGGATGTAGGCCTTCTTGACGAAGAGGTCGTAGCGCTTGGTGCCCTGGTCGCCGATGTCGGAGACGAAGGTCGCCGACCACACGCTGTCGAAGGTGTGGGAGACGCCGACGTAGAAGCGCTTGACATCGGTCCCGGTGCCGCTGTCGCTCGATTTGACGCCCGTGGCGTCGTCCTTGTTCTCCTTGTCGGTGAAGTCGGCGTAGACGCGGCCCGTGACCTTGGTGTCCTGCGCGCGGGCGGGCGCCGAGCCGGCCCACACCGTCGTCGCCACCGCGGCGGCGAGCGCCAACCTCCCTAGCATCTGCTTTGGCATCCGAATCTCCTCAAAGTTATGTTGGGTGACGGCTGAGCAAGCCTAGGCCGGACCCGTGAACCGGCGATGACCGGGACGTGACCATCCGGTGACAGCCGCCTTCGCCGCCGCCGCTCGCGCGAGCGGAGAGAAAGGGGACCGCACCCGTGGACGGTCCCGTGGATCAGAGGATGGTCCCGGGCCGCGGGGGCTGCTGCTCTCCGCGACCCGTGGGAGGACGATAGCGGCGGGGTGACGCCGCGCCGGAGCGGCGGAGTGACAGGAGGGTTACAGGAGGGAAGCCGCGCGCGGCAGGGCCGCGCCGGGCTCAGGCCTTCGCCATCGGATGGCGGACGTCGCGGCCCTCGACGTAGTAGATGACGTCTTCGCTGATGTTCGTCGCGTGGTCGGCGATGCGCTCGAGATTGCGGGCGATGAGCAGGAGGTGAAGGGCGCGCGAAACGGTGCGCGGATCCTCGATCATGTAAGTGAGGAGCTCGCGGAAGATCTGCTGGTAGAGGCCGTCGACCTCGTCGTCGCGCGCGCAGACCGCGGCGGCGAGGGGGGCGTCGCGGCCGACGAAGGCATCGAGGCTCTCGCGCACCATCTTCTGCACCAGGTTCGAGAGGTGGGGGAGGTCGATGTAGGGCTTCAAGGGCGGCTGCTCGTTGAGCTGCTCGACCGACTGCGCGATGTTGACCGCGGAGTCGCCGATCCGCTCGAGGTCGCCGTTGATCTTCATCACCGCGACGAGGAAGCGCAGGTCTACCGCCGTCGGCTGGCGCAGCAGCAGCACCGAGTGGCAGACCTCGTCGATCTCGAGCTCCATCAAGTCCACCTCGTCGTCCTGCTTGACCACCTCGCGGCAGAGCGCGAGGTCGCGCTCGATCAGCGAGCGGGTGGCGCGCGCCACCATGCCCTCCACGGTCGCCGCCATGCGGAGGAGGCTCTGCCGGATGCGGTCGAGGTCCTGATCGATGCGTCGCTCCATCGGAAAACCCTTTCCACGAGGGATCTTACAGGGTACGCGCCGCCCGCGCGAGCGATCGGCGCGCTCTCGTGCTCAGAGCCTCGCGGCCCGCGAGCTCCTCCTGGCGCGGTCGCTAGCAGCAGCTCGGCCCGGAGAGACAGGCATTGCCGAAGCAGTCGGCCCTGGTGTTGCAATCCTTGACGAACCGGCAGGCGCAGTGGCAGTAGCCGTGGTAGACGACCGCCGGGGAGGACACCGTCCCGAAGGCGCTGGCGGGAGTGAGGTTCTGCGCACGGCCCGCGGCGATCGAGGCGAGGAAGTCGGCGGCGCTCGCCACGCAGCCCGGCGCGGGCACCGCGAGGGCCGTGGGGACGGGCGCGGCCTGTGCCGGCACGCTCGCGGCGAGACAGGGGACCGCCATCAGGACGAGGACGGCGGCGGCGTAGAGGATGGCGCGGGTCCTGGGCATGGAAGAGCTCCTTTCCGAACGAGGTGGCGATGCAGCGCGCCTCCATTCATAAAGAGTGCCCAGGGCCACGAAAGGGTGGCACGCGCCCATTAAGAGAGTGACATCTCAGGGGGTCCCATTAAGAGGGTGGCACCTCAGAGCGATCTCCGAGCGCGAGCGCCAGAAATGGGTAGCGCCGCAGAGGGACCTCAACGGGGGATGGGGGGTGAGATGCCTTTCGCCTTTTGATGGATGGCCCTAAGCGTTTCGTCGAGGCATGGAAGTGCATTGCACCACCCCACGAGCTGAGGAGAGAAGACGAACGAGCGACACTGGTCCACGCGAGGGCCCGTCGAGAGATCTACGTCAGCTGTTTGCCATCACCGCGCGACGAACGGCAAGGCCGGCGGAAAGCATCCTGTCGGGAACGGCGGGGCGGGGTCTCCCGCCCTCAGTTTCTCGGCCGCAGTGCGATAGGCCGCGAGAAATGTGGCATAGGCCTCGTAGAACACGCGCCGCACCTGCCGGCTCGCCGCATGGAGAAGCGGCGCCGGCGATCGTTTCACGCGTCCGGGCCGGCGCAGCGGATCCTGAGCCAGGATAGCGGTCGAGCCGAGAGGTCGCACTCCAGATCTCTTGCTCTCAGCGGCGGCATCCCCCTCGATCATCTCTACGAGGTCGACCACGCGCTGTCGATATTGCTGGGCCGACAGACCCTTCCAGCAAGGCAGCGGCGACAGCCTGACGGTTTCCGCAGTCGCGTACCGCAACGCGTCGATTTCCTCTCCTCGCTGGCGCGCTCCGTATTCGGCCGTCCGATCGAACCAGTGACCGGTGAGCGGCTCGGCGCCCAAGAGAGCCTGGACGCAATGGACGCTCGGCCAGTCCCGAAGCCGTGCGACCAGACCCTCCTTACAGCCATGGGAGAGGAGATAGCGAAACCGCTCGACCTGTGCCAGTTCCTCGTCGCTGACCAGGATCGCCTGATAGCGCCGCCCCCAGATCTTGCCTGACCACCCGGTCAGCCGGCTGACCTCCCGCGCGATCTTCGAGTTGAGATACCCCGCGAAGCTGGAGAGCTGCCGGGCGTCCCGAACCAACACCAGCAGATGGTAGTGGTTGGAGAGGAAGACGTAGGAGACGATCTCGACCTCGTAAAGCCTCTGGGCACGGCCGAGAGCGCCGGCGATGATGTCGGTGAGCACTCGACTCGGACGGAGCAATAGACGCCCCTGGAGGGTCCGACAGGTGATCTCGACCAAGGCGCCGCCTTCTGGGATGAAGCGAAGTAGCCTCGCCATAAATGGGAAGGACAGGAACGGCGCGCTCCATCGCTCATTTTGCCCGGTCACTTGCCAAGAGACCGGTTGGCCCCCAAGAAAAGGGTGGCACCTCTGAAGCCAAGAAAAGGGTGGCACCTCCGAGCGACCTCCGAGCGAAAAGGGTGGCACCTCCTATGGCCGGGACGCCAGGCCGCCCTCCGCCTTGCGCGCGATGAGGAAAAAGCTCTTCGCCGTCGCCTCTCTGGCCAGCGCCTGAAGACGCTTCACCCCTCGTTCCGCTTCCGGGTGTTCCCGCAGCTCGATCTCGCCCAGGACGAGCCTCGCCTCGAGGACGGAGGCGAGGGAGCGCGCCTTCTCGGCTCTCGCGCGGGCGGCCTCGGCGAGCGAGCGGGCCGGCGCGAGGTGGCCGAGGGCGGCCTCGGCGCGGGCCTCGGCCAGGAGGACGAAGAGGTTGGGCTGGTTCTGCCGGTTGCCGCGGAGGACGGCGCGCGCCCGCTCGCAGTCCGCCGCCGCCGCCGCGCTCTGATGCAGCCCGACCTCGGCGAGCGCGCCCACGGCGAGCGCCAGGGCGGTGTTGCCCGACTGGTGCATCGCGACGAAGGACTGGGCCGATCGCCGGGCGAGAGCGAGGCCCTCCGCGGGGCGCCCCTGCTCGGTGCGCACCAGCGCCAGGCTCATCCGCGTCTGCGCGGCGGCGTCCTCGTCGCCCGCCTTCTGGCGCGCGGCGAGGGCGCCCTGGAAGAGGCGGTCCGCCTCGTCCAGGCGCCCCTCGGCGAGGAGCACCGTCGCCAGGTCGTCCTCGTGCCGCGCCACGCCGCCGGCATCGTGGAGGCCCCGGGCGAGCTCGAGCGCCTCGAGGTACCCCCGGTACGCCGGCTCCAGCTCGCCGGCGGCGAGATGGGTGTCGGCCAGCGATCCGAGACAGAACGCCGTGTATTCGCGATCGCCGATCTCGCGGGCGATCGCCAGGGCCTCGGCCTGCATGCGGAGGGCCTTCTCGATCTCCCCCTGGTCCGCGAGGACGTTGCCGATCGCCCCCAGCCCCCACACGATGCCGCGGCGGTCGTTGATCTCGCGGCTGAGAGCGAGCTCCTTCTCGGCGCCCCGCAGGCTCTCCTCGACGTTCCCCTCCATCCAGCTCATGTTCGCGACGTCGCTCCAGGCGTGCGCGGCGCCCTTGCGGTTGCCGCTGCGTTCGAAGGTGGCGAGGACCTGGCGGTAGCCGGCGATGGCGCCGTCGTAATCGCCGCGGTCACCCGCGGCGTTCGCGATGCCGATGAGCGCCCTCGCCTCGGCGTCGTTGTCGCCCAGGTCGTGGAAGAGACGGGCCGCCTCGAGCCAGGCGCCCTGGGCGGGCTGGGCCCGGCCGAGGCTGCTCTCGGCCCCGGCCTCGTCGAGCAGCGCCTCGCCCAGGAGCAGGCCGAGGTGCCGCGGTCGGGCCGCCGCGGCGGCGCGCCGGGCGCTTGCGAGCTCCCGCGGCCAATCGGACAGCGCGCCGCAGGCGGCGGCCTCGGCCAGGTCGAGGCGCGGATCCTCGCTCGCCGGCCGGGCGCGCTGCCGCAGCGAGGCGATGACGGCGAGCGCGTCCGCGGCCTTGCCGCCCGCGGTCTGGGCGCGCGCGAGGCTCAGCCCGTACTCGAGGTTGTCGGGGAAGAAGGCGAGGAGGGAGCGGTCGGTGGTGGCGGCGGTCGTCCAGTCCTTCTGCGCCTCCGCCAGGCCGGCCGCGATCTCGAGCTGCTGGGCGCGCGTCAGGTGGCCCGCCAGCGCCAGCGCCCGCTTCGCCTCGGCGATGGCCAGCGGATCGTAGCCCAGGGCGGACAGCGCCTGGCTCAACGCCATGTGGGCGAGCGGGAACCGCTCCTCGATCGCGACCGCCCGCTCGAGCAGGGGCCGGGCGCCGAGCGCGTCGTACTGCCGCAGCTTCCCGAGCCCCTCCGCGTACAGGCGCGCCGCCTCCGGCCGAGCGGGGAGCGCGGCCGCCGCCGCGACGACCGCGGTGGAGGCTTGGGGCGCCGGGAGCTCCAGACCGAGCTTGGCGCGGAGCTTGGCCGCGGCGTCGTCGACGAGCGAGAAGAGCCGGTTCGAGGCGGCGGTCCCCGAGGCCGTGCCAACGGTCTCGCCCGAGGCGGTGCTCTGGAGGACCGCGTCGAGGCGCAGGACCTCGCCCTCGGGGCCCGGCAGCGTCAGGTACGAGCCCTTGACCACGTAGTCGGCCGCGAGCTGCCAGCGCGCCGCGGCGAGCGCCTCGCGGGTCAGCACGCCGGGCGCCGGGGGGAGCGTGCGGGCGAGCCGCATGGCATCGGCGCCGGGGACCAGGCGCAGCCTCTCGCCGGCGGCGAGGTCGGCGCTCATCATCTCCGCCAGCGCCGTCGAGAGCCACGCCGAGTCGCTCCGCCGCGACAGGTTCGCGAA
>DATBQN010000097.1:0-5670 GCA_036560825.1 Thermoanaerobaculia bacterium | reverse complement strand
CGATCCTCATCGGGGAGGGGGCGCTCGCCGAGGCGCGGGCGCACCTCGAGGGGTGGGTCGCCGGGCGAACCGTCTTCCTCCTCTCGACCTCCAACGTCCTCGCCCTCCACGGGGCGGCCCTCGAGCCCCTCGCCGCTGCCGCGGCGCGCTGGATCGTCCTCACGGTTCCCGACGGCGAGGCGGCGAAGACGGTGGCGACGGCGGAGGGGCTGTGGCGCGAGATGGCGGGCGCCGGCGGCAAGCGGGACAGCCGTTTGATCGCCTTCGGGGGCGGCAGCGCCGGCGACCTCGGCGGGTTTGTCGCGGGGTGCTTCCTGCGCGGCATCGCCTGCGTCCAGATGCCGACGACCCTCCTCGCCCAGGTGGACGCAGCGATCGGCGGCAAGACCGCCGTCGACCTGCCGGAGGGGAAGAACGCGGTCGGCCTCTTCCGCCATCCGGAGATGGTGGTCGCCGAGACCGGCTTCCTCGCCACCCTGGCCCGCGAGGAGCTGCGCGCGGGCCTCGTCGAGGCGATCAAGATGGCGGCGCTCTTGGACGTCGGGCTGCTGGCGCGGATCGAGGAGGACCTGGAGCCGCTCCTCGCCGGCGACCCCGCCGTGCTCGCGCCGGTCGCCGCGGCGGCCGCGGCCGCCAAGATCGGGGTCGTCGAGCGCGACCCCGAGGAGGGGGGCGAGCGCCGGCTGCTGAACTTCGGCCATACCCTCGGGCACGCCATCGAGGCGGCCGCCGGGTACACGGGCCCCGGCAGCCTCCGGCACGGCGAGGCGGTCGCCTACGGCATCCTCTTCGCCCTCCGCCTCGCCGTCCGCCGCGGCTTGCCGCCCGCCGCCGCCGCCCGCCTGACCGGCCTGCTCGCCCGGCTCGGCCTGCCGCCGCTGCCGCCGCTGGCGGCGGACGACCTCCTCGCCCGCCTGGGGCGGGACAAGAAGGCGCGCGAGGCGGGCCTCGCCTGGGTCCTGCCGAGGGCCCTGGGGGACGGGCGCATCGCCACCGACGTCGAGCGCGGCGAGCTCGCGGCCGAGCTCCCCCGGTTCCTCGCCGATCCGTTCGCCGTCCCCGTAAGGTGATCTATCAGCTATACTTCTACGTACTGAAATTTGGAGGCCGCGCGCGCCTCCCGATGGGAAGTCATCGACTGGCCGGCCGAGCATGACCACACGCCGAACCCTCCTGCGCCGCCTCCGGCTGCGCTACGTGCTGTTCGTCGTCCTCCTGCTGTCCGGCATCATCCCCTTCATCGTCGGCAGCTTCTTCCTCTTCGGGCGCGATCAGGAGATCCTCGAGAACAAGGAGCGCGACTACCTGATCGCCAGGGCCGGGACGCTCTCGCACGACATCAACGAGTACCTGGTGGGGATCCGGCGGCAGCTCGACCAGCTGGGGAGCGGCATCCTCCTTTCCAGCGGGCCCGCCGACATCAAGGCGCGTCTCCACCAGCCATGGGTCGCGGCCTATCTCAAGGGCCTGCAGCGCGACAATCCGGACTTCCAGGCGTTCCGGGTGCTCGACGACCAGGGCGAAGGGCTCGCTCCCGGCCTGCCCGCCCCGGAGCGTGACGCCATGGACCAGGCGTGGCAGGAGACCCACCGGACCGGCAAGGCGGCCTATCGCTTCGTCCAGCACGACGGCGGCGGCGCGCCGCTCGTCGCGATGGCGCTCCCCATCGCCGGTCCCCGTCCAGCGGCCCCGGTGCCCGTGCCGGATCCTTCTGCGGTATCCGCGCCCTCGGCGCCCACCCCGGCTGCGGCACCCCAGCTCGTCGTCCAGGCGCTGCTGAGCTTCCGGCCTGTCGGCAGAGCGCTCTCGGGCGAGCTCGGCCGCGAGGTCGGCGTCTACCTGATCGGCAGCAACGGGGGAACCCTGTGGTCGAACGGCCCCACGGGCCCGCCGCGCAGCCTGGTCAGCTACTTCGAGCGCCGGCCGGTGACCATGACCCACGAGTACACGGCGACGACCCTCCGCGGCGAGCGCCGCGAGATGCTCGCCCAGGTGAGCCAGGTGGCGGAGACCGGCTGGGGGGTGGTCATGCAGCGGCCACAGGCGGCGGCCTTCGCCATGGCCGACCAGATGCTCTTCAACTGGGTGCTCGCGACCCTCCTCCTCGCCGCGCTCGCCATGCTCTTCGCCCTCGTCGCGGCGCGCCTGGTGAGCCAGCCCATCCAGCGCCTGGCGAAGACCAGCCACGAGATCGCCGAGGGCGACCTCTCGCGCCGGGTCGAGGTCGGCGGGCTGGGCTCGGAGCTCGTCGACCTCGCCGACGACTTCAACCGCATGACGCTGAACCTCGAGAGCCACGTGCGCCAGCTCCGCCAGGCGGCGCAGGCGAACCGCGAGCTCTTCATCGGCTCTCTCCGCGCCTTCGTGGCGGCGGTCGACGCCAAGGACCCCTACACGCGCGGCCACTCCGAGCGGGTGGCGGCGGTCAGCCGCACGGTCGCCCGCCAGCTCGGGCTGGCCGAGGAGGTGCAGCACAAGGTGTGGATCGGCGCCCTCCTCCACGACGTGGGGAAGATCGGCGTCGAGGACCACATCCTCCGCAAGAGCGGCGTCCTCACCCCCGAGGAGTACGAGCAGATGAAGCTCCACACCGTGATGGGGGCCGACATCCTGTCGCGCATCCAGGAGCTCAAGGAGATGATCCCGGCGGTGCGCTGGCACCACGAGGCGTGGGCGGGCGGCGGCTACCCCGACGGCCTGCGGGGCGAGCAGATCCCCCTCATCGCCCGCATCGTGGCGGTCGCCGACTGCTTCGACGCCATCACCACCAACCGCCCGTATCAGCAGGCCGGGAGCCTGCAGTTCGCCATCGACACCATCACCAAGCTGACCGGCCGGAAGTTCGACGCCAAGGTGGTGACGGCCTTCCTGCGCGCCTGCGAGGACGGCGAGGTGCGCATCGGCGTCGTCCGCGCGGCGCGCGTCGAGGACCACGCGGGGCAGCCCGTCCAGCCGGTCGCGAAAATGGCGGCCCAGTAGCCGACCGGCCCGGCGATCTCCCCCGATGGTCCCTCCGATGGTCTCGCCGATGGTCTCCCAATACATCCTCGCCAACCTCCTGGCCAACAACCACGACGCGGTGGGGGCGCTGTTCCTCGACGGCAGCGGCGAGACCGTCGACCTCGCCTGCTCGCAGTTCACGCCCTACCAGATGCGCGTCCTCGGCGCCTACCTGGGCATCTACCTGCGGCGGTTGGAGAAAGTGCTGGCGCTCAACGACCTCGGCGAGCCGCGCCTCATCCACATCGAGAAGCGGACCGTCCACATCTACGCCATGCCGCTCGCCGACGGCTACTACCTCGCCCTCGTCCAGCGCCACCCCGCTCTCGTCGCCCGCACCAAGAAGTCGATGGAGGACGCGGTCGGCCAGCTGACCCGCGAGCTGTTCACGTAGCGTCCTCTATCATCTCCCCATGCCGAAGCCGAAGGACTCCACGCCCGCCGACCTCCTGGAGCTGGCGCCCGAGACGACGCTGCCGGAGCCCGAGCGCGCCGGCATCCTGGGGAAGCTGAAGCGCGGCCTCTTCATGACGCAGAGCGAGCTCGTCGAGAAGATGGGCGCGCTGGCCTCGGGGAAGGCGGCGCTCGACGAGCGGACGCTCGAGTACCTGGAGGAGGTCTTGATCGGCGCCGACCTGGGCGTAGACACCGCGCTCGAGCTCGTGGCGCGGGTGAAGAAGAACGCCACCCGCGACCAGGCCTCCGACCCGGCGCGCCTGCGCCGGCTCCTCGCCGACGAGATGGCCGAGCTGCTCGAGAAGGCGCCGCCGCCGCGCCGCTTCGCGCGCGGCCCGCTCGTCACCCTCGTCGTGGGGGTCAACGGGGTCGGCAAGACGACGTCGATCGCCAAGCTGGCGCGGCGGGCGCAGGAGCGGGGCGAGCGGGTGGTCCTCGCCGCCGCGGACACCTTCCGCGCCGCCGCCATCGAGCAGCTCGCCCTGTGGGGCGAGCGGCTGGGCGTCGAGGTGATCCGCCAGGCGGCCGGCTCCGACCCGGCGGCGGTCGTCTACGACGCCATCCACGCCGCCCGCGCCCGGCGCGCCGACCAGCTCATCGTCGACACCGCGGGCCGCCTCCACACCAAGGACCACCTGATGGCCGAGCTGGGCAAGATCGGCCGCGTCATCGACCGCGAGGCCTCCGGCTGGCAGCGGCGGACGGTCCTCGTGCTCGACGCGACGACCGGCCAGAACGCCCTCGCTCAGGCGCGCACCTTCACCCAGGTGGTGCCGGTCGACGGCGTGCTCCTCGCCAAGCTCGACGGCACGGCCAAGGGCGGCATGGCGGTCGCGGTGTCGCGCGAGCTCAAGGTGCCGGTGCTCTACCTGGGCGTGGGCGAGACGGCCGACGACCTGGTGGAGTTCCGGCCCAGGGAGTTCGCCGCTGCCCTCCTCGGCTGAGCCAGCGGGCGACGCGCGCCGGCACCTGACGCAGGCGCTGCGTCTCGCCGCCCGCGGTCGCTACCGGACCTCGCCCAATCCCCACGTCGGCGCGCTCCTGGTCTCTCCCCAGGGCGAGGTGGTGGGGAGCGGCTGGCACCGGCAGGTGCGCGGCCCGCACGCCGAGGCCGAGGCCCTGGCCGATGCCGGCCCGCGGGCGCGCGGCGCCACCCTCTACGTGACGCTCGAGCCGTGCGCCCACCACGGGCGCACGCCGCCGTGCGCCGAGGCCGTCGTCGCGGCCGGCGTCGTCCGCGTGGTGGCTTGCCACGGCGACCCCGACCCGCGGGTCGCCGGCCGTGGCTTCGCCCGCCTGCGCGCCGCCGGGATCGCGGTCGAGGTGGGGCCGCTGGCCGCCGAGGCGGCCGAGCTCAACCTCTCGTTCCTGGTCGCCGCCGCGCTCGGCCGCCCCGCGGTGACGCTCAAGTGGGCGATGAGCCTGGACGGCCGCATCGCCACCGTCGCGGGCGAGAGCCAGTGGATCACCTCGCCGGGCGCGCGGCGCTGGGCGCTCGCCCTCCGTGAGGAGCACGACGCGACGCTCGCCGGGATCGGCACCATCCTCGCCGACGACCCGCTGCTGAATCGCCGCCTCGGGCTCGCGGTCGGCCCCGGCCTCCGCGCCGTGCTCGACCGCCGCCTGCGGACCGCGCCCGCCGCCCGCCTCTTCGACGCGCCCGGCGAGCTGCTGATCTACACCGAGTCGGGCGACGAAGAGAGGCGCCAGGCGCTCGAGGCACGCGGCGCGATCGTCGTCCGGCTCCCAGAGGTCGCCCCGCCCGCCGTCCTCGCCGACCTGTATGAGCGCGGCGTCAGGAGCCTCCTCGTCGAGGGAGGGGGGGAGACGCTCGCGAGCTTCGCCCGGGGCGGCCTCTACGACCGGGTGGAGGTGGCGGCAGCGCCGCTCCTCATCGGCGGGCGGAACGCCCCCGGCCCCCTCGGCGGCGAGGGGTGGGCCGTCCTGGCCGAGGCGCCGCGCCTCGCCCACCTGACCGCCCGGCGCCGCGGCAAGGACGTGATCCTGAGCGCCCTGCGCCAGGGCGTCCTGGAGGAGCTCCTGGCGCGCGTGCTGCCGGCCGGGTGAAGCGCATGCATTGCATGTGCGGGGACGACCCAGGGCTCACGCCCTGGGCTATGAGTATGCCGCCCTCCGGGCTGGCGTCGGTGGAACCGGAAGTTTCTGAGCCCGTAGGGCGACACATTCGTAGCCCAGGGCGTGAGCCCTGGGACC
>DATBQN010000096.1:0-2289 GCA_036560825.1 Thermoanaerobaculia bacterium | reverse complement strand
CCCCGACGACCGAGGCATGGGCGCGATGGGCGCTGCCGAAGGCGTCGTCGACGTAGGCGCCGGCGAGCGCCGCGAGGGCGCCCGCGAAGGCCGGATCGTTCGTCGTCTCGCCGGAATGGAAGCGGAGGTTCTCGAGGAGGGCGACGCCGCCGGGCGGCAGCGCCGCGGCCGCCCGCTCGGCGGGCTCGCCCACGCAGTCGTCCGCGAACCCGACCGGCGCGCCGAGGAGCTCGGCGAGCTTCGCCGCCACCGGCCGCAGGCTGTAGCGCGGATCGGGGCCGCCCTTCGGCCGGCCGGCGTGCGAGGCGAGGAGGAGCCGCGCCCCGGCCGCCGAGAGCTCGCGGATCGTCGGCAGCGCCTCCTCCAGCCGCGTCGAGTCGGCCACCGCCCCGGAGTCGGAGAGGGGGACGTTGAAGTCGACGCGGACGAGGACGCGGACGCCGCGGAGCGACGGCGGATCGAGGTCCTCCAGGGTGAGCAGCGGCGCCATCGTGGATGTCTCCTTGGAAGGCTCTCCGTCAGCGGCCGCCGCGCGCCAGCAGCTCGAGCAGGTCCTTGAGGCGGTTGGCGTAGCCCCATTCGTTGTCGTACCAGGCGACGGCGCGCACCATGCCCCCGGGGAGCGCCTGGACGAGGGGGAGGTCGACGATCCCCGAGTGCGGATCGCCGACGAAGTCGGAGGAGACGAGCTCTTCCTCGGAGACGGCGAGCACCGCGCCCAAGGGGCCGGCGACGGCCCTGCGATAGGCGTCGCGCACCGCCGCGGCGTCGGCCTCGCGCGCCAGCTGGGCGACGACGTCGAGCATGGCGACGGCGGCGGTGGGCACGCGCACGGCGAAGCCCTCGATCTTTCCCTGCAGGTCCGGGATGACGAGCCCCACGGCGCGCGCCGCGGTGGTCGGGATGGGGATCATGTTGAGCCCGGCGGCGCGCGACCGCCGCGGCTCGGGGTGGGGCCCGTCCAGCAGGCGCTGGCTCTCGGTGTAGGGATGGACGGAGTTCATCAGCGCCCGCTCGACGGTAAAGGCGTCGTGGAGGACCTTGAGCGTCAGGGCGAGGCAGTTGGTGGTGCAGGAGGCGTTGCTGATGACGGCGTGCGCCCGCGGATCGTAGGTCGAGTCGTTGACCCCCAGGCAGAAGGTCGCCTCGACCGCGGGCGCGTTGGCCGAGACGATGACCTTCTCGACCGTCCCGCCGAGGTGCGGCGCCGCGAGGTCGCGGCGGGCGAAGCGTCCGGTCGCCTCGACGACGACCTCGACGTGCGCGTCGGCCCAGGGGATGCGGGCGGGATCGGGCTCGGCGAGGACGGGGATACGCCGGCCGTCGACCACGAGGGCTCCCGGCTCGCCGGCGACGGTGCCGGGGAACGGACCGTGCACGGTGTCGCGGGCGAGCAGGCGGGCGAGCATCGGCGCGGCGACGACGTCGTTGACCGCGGCGAGCTCGAGTTCCGCGTGGCCGCGGGTGAGGCGCAGCAGGGCGCGGCCGATGCGGCCGAGGCCGTTGATGCCGAAGCGGAGGGGCATGCGAGCCCAAGACTCTATCAGCGGTGTCACGCCCCGTCAGGGGGAGCGCACTTCATAAGATGGACATCGCCCGCGGCATGTCCGGGAACTGGAACTGTCGGCCGTCGGAGCAGGAGGTACGCGATGGAGAACTCCCAGTATTGCAAGGCCTATCTCGCGCAGAGCTTCCGCGAGTATCCGCACTGGAGCGAGAAGAAAGAGAACGTCCGCAAGGAGAAGAAGGAAGTGGACGGCAAGGAGGTCGAGATCGACCGCGAGCTGACCGACGACTCGATCCTCTACCTGCACGACTCGTACATCGTCACGGACGGCATCTTCAAAGACATGAACATCATCTTCGAGGACGTCACGGACGAGTGGAAGGAGTTCTGCCACTCGAAGCTCGACTTCGAGATCCCCGTCTACGAGCCGATCGTCATCCCTCAGGCCGAAGGACAGCCCGCCCCGGGCGAGACCCCCGAGACCCCCGCCGCCGGCTAGCTCCACCGCTCTCCCACCGCGGGCCCCGAGAACCCTGCTCCGGCAGGGTTTTCTGTTATCTCTAGCCGGGTTGCCGGGCCGGAGTATGCTGCCGTCCGTGCGCTCCTCGCCGCTCGTCCTCGGTATCGAAACGTCCTGCGACGACACCGCGTGCGCGGTGGTCGACGGCGAGGGCCGGGTGCTGGCTTCGGTGGTCTCGAGCCAGCTCGCGGCGCACCGGCCGTATGGGGGGGTGGTGCCCGAGATCGCCTCGCGCGCCCATCTCGCCAACTGGCCGGCGGTC
>DATBQN010000095.1:0-4553 GCA_036560825.1 Thermoanaerobaculia bacterium | reverse complement strand
CAGGCCGTCGCGGTCGGCGAGCCAGATGTCCAGGAAGACGAGGGCGGGCCGCTTCTCCTCGTAGAGCGACAGCGCCTCGGCGCCGCTCGTCGTCGCGACGGTCGAGTAGCCCTCGTCGGTCAGGATGCCGCCCAGGGTGGTCAGAATCCCCGGCTCGTCGTCCACGATCAGCACCAGCTCGGACATGCAGCTCCCCCCAAGAGCGTCGGATCGACGCCGCCCCCCCACTCTCTGGTTCCGGCCCGTTCCTTGTCAAGTCTGGAGGTAGTGTTACCATCCTGCGCGCGACCGATCCAACCGCGAGGTAAGCCATGCACGAGAGAGTCCGGAGCGCCCTCGCGCTCCTCGTCCTCGCCGGCGTCTGCGGGTGCGCGAGCGCCCCGACGGCCTCCTCCCCGACTCCCCAGAGCCCGGCCGCGCCGGCGCCGGCCCCGCCGAAGTCGGCGGCGAGCGCGCCGGACGCGCCGTCGGCGCCGCCCTGGTCGGTCGACGCCTTCCCGTCGACCTACCGGCCGATCCCCTCGCCGCCCACCCTCATCCGCGGCGCCACCATCCTCACCGCCACCGGCGAGCGCATCGAGCACGGCTCCATCCTGCTCGAGCACGGGAAGATCGCCGCGGTGGGCAAGGAGGTCCCGGCGCCGGCCGGCGCGGTGGTCGTCGACGGCGCCGGCAGGTGGGTGACGCCGGGGATCATCGACGTCCATTCGCATCTCGGCGTCTACGCCTCGCCGGAGGTCGACGCCAACGCCGACGGCAACGAGATCACCAACCCGGTGACCGCCGACGTCTGGGCGGAGCACTCGGTGTGGCCGCAGGACCCGCAGTTCCCGCTGGCGCTCGCCGGCGGGGTCACCGCGATGCAGATCCTCCCCGGCTCGGCCAACTTGATCGGCGGCCGGAGCGTGACGGTCAAGAACGTCCCCGCGACGACCGTCCAGGCGATGAAGTTCCCGGGCGCCCCCTACGGCCTCAAGATGGCCTGCGGCGAGAACCCCAAGCGGGTCTACGGCAGCAAGGGGCGCGCCCCCTCGACCCGCATGGGCAACGTCGCCGGCTACCGCGAGGCGTGGATCAAGGCCGAGGACTACCGCCGCAAGTGGCGCCGCTACCTCGAGAAGCGGAAGAAGGGCGAGGACGCCGAGCCGCCCGAGCGCGACCTCGGCATGGACACCCTGGTGGGCGTCCTCGAGGGGAGGATCCTCGTCCACAACCACTGCTACCGCGCCGACGAGATGGCGGTGATGATCGACGTGGCGCGCGAGTTCGGCTACAAGGTGACGGCCTTCCATCACGCCGTCGAGTCGTACAAGATCGCCGACCTGCTGGCGAAGAACGGCATCTGCTCGGCGATGTGGGCCGACTGGTGGGGCTTCAAGATGGAGGCGCTCGACGGCATCCGCGAGAACATCGCCCTCGTCGACCACGCCGGCGCCTGCGCCATCGTCCACTCCGACTCGGCGCTCGGCATCCAACACCTCAACCAGGAGGCGGCCAAGGCGATGGCGGCGGGCAACCGCATGGGCTTCGGCATCGCCCCCGAGCACGCCATCCTCTGGCTCACCGCCAACCCGGCGAAGGCGCTGGGGATCGACGGCCGCACCGGCACCCTCGAGCCCGGCAAGATGGCCGACGTCGCCGTGTGGAGCGGCGACCCGTTCAGCGTCTACACCCGCGCCGAGAAGGTCTACGTCGACGGCGCGCTCCTCTACGACCGCAACGATCCGGCGCGCCAGCCGAAGACCGACTTCGAGCTCGGCGGGCCGGCAACGGCGGCGGGCGGTGTCCAGTGAGAGCGCGCGGGAGGCTTTCCCCGTCGGCTCTGGCGGCTCTCGCCGCAGCCTTCGTCCTGGCCGCGATCCCCGCCGGCGCCGAGGCGAGCGCGGGCACCGTGGCGATCACCGGCGGCAAGGTCGTCACCCTGGGCGCCGCCGGCACGATCGAGAACGGCACCGTGCTGATCGTCGACGGCCGCATCCGGGCGGTCGGCAAGGACGTCGCGATCCCCGCCGGCGCGCGCCGCGTCGACGCGGCCGGGAAGGTCGTCACGCCGGGCCTCATCGACTCGCTGTCCCACCTCGGCCTCGTCGAGGTGAACGCGGTCGAGGGCACCCGCGACGAGGCGGTCAAGGGGCGCGACCTCACCGTCGCCTTCGACGTCGCCGACGGCCTCAACCCGCGCTCGCAGCTGCTGCCGGTGACGCGCGTCGAGGGGGTGACCGGCGCCGTCGTCGCGCCCGACCCCGGCGAGGGGGTCTTCTCCGGCCGCGGCGCCGTGATCCGGCTCACCGGCGGCAGCGACCTGGTGGTGAAGAACCCGGTCGCCGTCTTCGCGTCGATCGGCGAGACCGGCGCCCAGATCGCCGGCGGCTCGCGCGCCGCCGACCTCGAGCGCCTGCGCGAGGCGCTCGCGGACGCCCGCGACTATGCCCAACACCGCGCCGACTTCGAGCGCAACGGCCGCCGCCGGTACGCGCTCTCGCGGCTCGACCTCGAGGCGCTCCAGCCCGTCCTCCACGGCGAGCTGCCGCTGGTCCTCGCGGCGGAGCGCGCCAGCGACCTCGAGGCGGCGCTCGCCCTCGCCCGCGACTTCCATCTCCGGCTGATCCTCGCCGGCGCCGCCGAGGGGTGGATGGTGGCCGGCGAGATCGCCGCGGCGCGGGTGCCGGTGCTGCTCGATCCGATGGCGAACCTGCCGGCGAGCTTCGAGCGGCTGGGGGCGACGCTCGAGAACGCCGCGCGGATGAGCAAGGCGGGGGTGACCCTCGCCTTCATGAGCGGCGAGGCGCACAACTCGCGCAACCTTCGCCAGGGCGCGGGCAACGCCGTCGCCTACGGCCTGCCCTGGGAGGAGGCGCTCAAGGCGATGACGGTCAACCCGGCGCGCATCTGGGGGCTGACGGCGACCCTCGGCACGCTGGCGCCGGGCCGGGAGGCCGACCTCGTCGTCTGGGACGGCGATCCCCTCGAGCTGCAGACCGCCGCCCTCCACGTCTTCCTCCGCGGCCGCGAGGTGCCGCCGACGACGCGCCAGACCGAGCTGCGGGATCGCTACAAGAGTCTCCAGGGAGAGCTGCCGCCGGCGTATCGGAAACCGTAGAGGCAGCCGGCCCTCGACCCTCGAGCCAACTCTGCCCGGCCGGAGCGCCTCTCGCGAGCGCTCCGGCCGAGCTCGATTCGCAGGACTCAGCGCGCGGGCTTCGTGGGCGCCGCCGCGTCCGCCGGCTTCGGCGGGCTCTCCATCCTCGTCGCCGGCTTCTCCTGGCCGCGGTGGCAGGTGGCGCAGGTGACGTTGGGCTGGTCGCTCTTCAGGTTCTTGATGTTCTTCAGCAGCTCGTCGTCGATCGTGGTCGTCATCTTCCACATGTCGCGGGCGACCTGTTTCTCGGTCTTGTCCTCCTTCTCCCAAGAGCCGACGACGTGGCAGTAGGAGCACTTGACCCCCAGCGGGCGGCTGAAACCTGTCCGCATGATGTCCAGGAGCAGACCGGCCGGCACCTCCTTGAGGATCTGCACGTTCTTGAACACCCTCCCCGCGGGCTCCTTCTCCCGGCCGGCGATCGACCGCTCGAGCTCGGCGATCGGGTTGCCCTGGACCGACCCGCTCGGCGGCGCCGGGGCCGGCACGGCCGAGGGCTGCGAGACGGCGGGCGCCTGGCCAGCCGCCGTCGCCTCGTGGCTCGGCCGCATCTGGGCGTGGATCACGGCGGCGGTGAGGAGGGCGAGGGCCAGTCCGACGACCGCTCTGAGCTTCCGGTGCATGCTGTCTCCTCGGGGTTGTGTCGCTCGTCGCGACGCCCGCATCTTAGAACGTGGCGAAGGCGCCGGCCTGCGGCAAGCCTTCGGCCAGCACCGCTCCGAGAGATCAGCGCCCGGGCTTCGCGGGCGGCGCCGCGTCCGCCGGCTTCGGCGTGCTCTCCATCCTCGTAGCCGGCTTCTCCTGGCCGCGATGGCAGGTGGCGCAGGAGACGGAGGGCTTGTCGCTCTTCAGGTTCTTGATGTTCTTGAGGAGCTCGTTGTCGATCGTGCCCGTCATCTTCATCATGTCGCGGGCGACCTGCTTCTCGCTCTTGTCCTCCTTGTCCCACGAGCCGACGACGTGGCAGTAGGAGCACTTGACCCCCAGCGAGCGGCTGAACCCCGTCCGCATGATGTCCAGGAGCTGACCCGCCGGCACCTCCTTGAGGATCTGGACGTTCTTGAACACCGTCCCCGAGGGCTCCTTCTCCCGGCCGGCGATCGACCGCTCGAGCTCGGCGATCGGGTTGGACCCGTTCGGCGCCGGGGCCTGCGCGGCCGCGGGCGCTTGGCCTGCCGCCGGCGCCTCGTGGCTCGGCTGCATCTGAGCATGGATCACGGCGGCGGTGAGCAGGGCGAGGGCCAGTCCGACGATCGCTTTGAGCTTGAAGGGCATGCGCTGTCTCCTAGAGTCTGTATCGTTTTTTCTCCGACACACCGAGGTGCAGCAACGCGGCGGGTAGGTCCGCGCCGGGCGCGAGGCGGTTCACGCTACGGTCCGCCGACGAGACGGCGCTCGAACGGTACTACGGGCA
>DATBQN010000094.1:0-9329 GCA_036560825.1 Thermoanaerobaculia bacterium | reverse complement strand
GGCAACCCGGCCTTCAACGCCACCCAGACCTTCTACGTCAAGGCGAGCGGCCTGACCTACAAGGCCACCTATGCGCCGGTCGGCGCGCCCAACCAGCTCGGCAACGCAACGATCCAGACCACCGTCACGATCGTCAAGTGCACCCCGACCCCGACCACCACGGTCAACACCGCATGCTCGACCAACTCCGCGGTCGGCACGACGACGGTGACCTGGAACCTGGTCTCCGACTTCATCGCCTGGGACCTCGCGCCGACGCCGGGCGCGCTCACGCAGACCGATTCCGCGCTCGGCTATTTCAACCAAGGCACGGGCAGCGACGGCTCGGCGGGGAATACCTGCAGCGGCTGGGACCCCAACACGGACAGCGCGGCCGACGCCGAGACCGGCGCCTGCAATCCCTTGAACGGCCCCTGCCCCTACTCGATCCGGTTCCCGACCGACTCGAGCGATGCGCGCGGCGCGCTCTTCACCGTCGGCGACGTCATCCCGCTCGACTGGCAGAGCGACCACAACCTGCTCCTCCAGCAGCACATGGCGCCCAACCTGATCAACAGCCCGGCGGCGGCGCCGGACTTCCGCATCGCGACCTACTTCAAGGACCAGCAGCTCGCCGGCGACACCTTCCTCCGCCTCAAGAGCGACGCGGTGCACCCCTTCATGGCCAACGGCTCGACGCCGATCGGCTTCAGCCTGCTCTCCTTCCGCCAGTGGTACGCCGGCTGCCAGAGCGGCAACTGCCCGAGCGGCGGCGGCTGGAAGGGCATCGCGGCGGCGAACGACCCCAACTTCGCCTGCAGCCGGAAGTACGTGCTGTTCATCACCGACGGCGACGAGACCTGCGGCAGCAACCCGTGCACGGTCGCCCAGGACCTCCACGACCGCGACGGCGTCACCACCTACATCATGGGCTTCGGGTTGTCGAGCGCCACCGGCAATACCCTCAACTGCGTGGCGGCGAACGGCGGCAGCGGCACGCCGATCTTCCCGCAGAACAAGCAGCAGCTCATCAACGCGCTCAACAACCTCTTCGCCACCATCCAGGAGGAGGCGACGGCCTTCGCCTCCGCCGCCGTGCCCTCGGTGCAGGCCGACGTCTCGGACAAGCTGGTGCTGACGACCTTCGACCCCTTGAACGGCGAATCGGTGTGGGACGGCCACGCCAACGCCTTCCTGAAGCCGCTGCCGCTCACCCCGAACGGCAATCCGGACACCACGCGGCTGTGCAGTGGCCTGGGCAGCAACCCCAGCAGCTGCCTGCTGTGGGACGCCGGCACCGTCCTCACCGGACAGGCCCCCCCGACGGCGCCGCCGCCGCCCAACATCTCGGCCGCCGCCCTGCGGCTCGACGTCACCGACACCACCCGCCGTGTCTTCTACGGCAAGGCGAACCTGACCGGCGCCATCCCCAGCACGCTCCGCCTCTTCACGCCGCCGCAGGGCGGCGCGGTGGTCGCCAACATGGTCGACCCCGATTGGGTCGACCTCTGGACGGGGCTCGGCATCCCCTACGACGTGGCGAACCCGAACCCGGCCCGCGACCGCACCGAGGCGATCATCAACAACACCCTGGTGCCGAGGAGCTCCGTCATCAACCGGCTGGACGGCACCACCATCAACGTCACCTACGTGATGGGCGACGTCTTCCACGCCAACCCGCTGGTGCTCGACAACCCGTCGCGGCTCTCCTACCTCGCCTCCGACCTCAAGGAGCCGCTGGCGACGACGACCTGCGGCTATCGCTGCTTCGCCTCCACGCACGAGCACCGGCGCAAGGTCCTCCTGCTGGGCGCCAACGACGGCCAGCTCCACGCCTTCGACATCGGCACCTGGGACAACGGCCCGGCGCAGGCGTTCAAGAACGGCACCGGAGAGGAGATCTTCTCCTACATCCCCCGCCTGGTGCTGCCGATCGTGCGCGACCAGCAGGTGCCCAGCGCGGCCACCCCGTACGTCGCGGGGACGAGCCAGATCTTCTCGGTCGACGGCAGCCCGACCACCGCCGACGTCTTCATCGACCCCCATCACGCGACCGCGACCGCTCCCGACCCCACCAAGCGCGAATGGCGCAGCGTCGTCGTCGGCGGCTTCCGCGAGGGCGGCACGATCAACGGCGGCAGTCAGGTGAGCGGCTTCGTGAGCGGCTACTACGCCCTCGACCTGACGCAGCCGGACGTCCTCGACGCGAGCAACAACCCGTCGTCCCTGGGGGGCACCCAGGCGGTGCCGAGCTGCCTGCGGATCGACAACAGCCTGCAGTCCGGCTGCGGCGTCAACCCCTATCCGGCTCTCCTCTGGGAGTTCACCGACTCGCTGCCGCCCCCGCTCCAGGCCTCGCGGCTGGACGAGGACCGCAACAGCGCCCCCGACCTCGGCGCCACCTGGTCGTCGCCCACCATCACCCGCATCCAGGTCAAGGTGGGCGGCACGGCGGTGGCGAAGTACGTCGCCATCTTCGGCGGCGGCTTCGACGAGCTGAACAAATCGAATCCCAAGAGCGGCACCTGGCTCTACATGGTCGACGTCGAGACCGGCCAGGTGATCTACAAGCGCGCCCTCCAGGGCGCCGCGGCCGCCGATCCGACCGTCGTCGACACCAACCGGGACGGCTTCGCCGACGTCATCTACATCAGCACCACCGCGGGCTTCCTCTACAAGGTCGACCTCAGCACGGTGGCCAACCTCACGACGACGACCATCTTCAAGAACCAGACGCTCCCCAACCTGGCGGCCGACACCACGGTCACCCGCGTCGTCGACGCCGCCTGGAACCCCTTCATCATCTTCTCGACCGGCGGCCGGCCGCTCTTCTTCTCGCCCACCGCCCTCTTCGTCTCGACGCTCAACCGGACGGCCCTGGCCTTCGGCACCGGCGACCGCGAGAACCTCTGGAACCTGAGCGGCCTGACGGGCCGTTACTACCTGATCGTCGACGACGGCTTCACCTCGGCCACCTCCGGCCTGCCCAAGACCGAGTCGAACTACCAGGCGATCAACCCCACGGCGGCCGACGTGTCGACGGCCACCGACTTCGTGCTCAACCCCACGGGCAGCAACTCCCGCGGCTGGTTCCTGCAGCTCGACGTCGACGAGCGCACCATCACCCAGGCGTTCGGCATCTCGGGCGTGCTCATCTTCTCGACCTACAAGCCGCAGGTGGTCGTCTCCGGCTCCGGCTCGACGGTGGTCTGCGCGCGGTCCGGCGAGAGCCGCCAGTTCGTGCTGCTCGCCAACAACGCCAACCACGTGCTCTCGGTGGGCGGCACCGCCAGCCGCTTCGCCATCCTGCCGGAGTTCGTCACCACGCCCTTCATCGAGCAGACGGCCACCAAGAACGCGCCGGCGTCGAACAAGAACTCCGCGCAGCTCGACGCCGACCAGACGGCGCTCGTCAAGACGCTCAAGAAGCTGCTCTTCCCTCCCCGCATGCGGTTCGCGCCCGGCATCTCGCTGAGCGTCAGCGGCGTCCTCGCCAACACCAAGTACGTGCGGGAAGCGACCATCCCGCAGGGAGTCCTCATCACCGGCTGGAAGGAGTGGTGATGCCAACGAGCCATCTGTCCCCGAGAGCCGCACTCCGCTCGACCGCCCTGGTGCTCGCGGTCGGCATCTCGCTGCTGCCCGCCGCCGCCGTGCGTCGCGCGGCGGCCGACTGGCTGGTGACGAGCGAGGGCGGCCGCGTCGAGACCCGCGGGCCCTGGGAGGTCAAGGGCAAGCTCGTCGTCTTCACCGCCGCGGACGGCACGCTCTCCTCGCTCCGCGCCACGCAGGTCGACCTCGACGCCAGCCGGCGGGCCACCGTGGAGTCCAAGCAGGCGCTCGCCGACGCCGAGAAGGCGCCGCCGCCGGCGCCGCGCAAGTCGGTCCGCTCGATCACCGACAAGGACGTCGGCCATCCGGCGTCCGACGCCGCCAAGCCGGGCGACTCCGCGACCGCCGCGACCCCTGCTGCCAACGCGACCAAGAGCGCCAAGCCGGCCGACGCCGCGGGCAAGAGCCCGGTCTCGGTCGGCAACTGGCAGAAGGCGGACCGCACGGAGAAGGACGGCATCGAGCTCTTCGGCTCGCTCAACAATGACAGCGGCGACATCCAGACCGACGTCGGCCTGACCGTGACCCTCTACGACGACGGCGAGGGCCTGCTCGGCACCGCCGAGGCCGCGGTCACGCCGAGCACCATGACCGCGCACGGGGCGACCAACTTCCGCGTCGCCTTTCCCGGCATCTACACCTTCGCGCGGGCCAAGTTCGACATCCGCAGCGCCGGCCTGGCGCTCAGCCCGGCGCCGGTGAAGCCGTCGGAGAGCGCGGAAAAGCCGCCCAGCTAGCTGGGCGCCGGGAGGGGGCGCGCTCCTACTCGCGGTACCGCGGCACGCCGCCGAGGTCGTGCTCGCGGACCTTCTTGAGCAGCGTCCGGTAGCTCCATCCCAGCGCCTTCGCCGCCCCCTGCTTGTCGCCGTCCGCCGCGATGAGCGCCTGCCGCACCCGCTCGCGCTCGCTGGCGCCGGCGAGGGGGCGGAGCAGCGGCCGCACGTCGGCGGCGCCGAGCGCCGGGCCCTCCGCCAGGATGACCGCCCGCTCGAGGACGTTGCCGAGCTCGCGCACGTTGCCCGGCCAGGGCTCGGCCGCGAGCAGCGCCGCCGCCTCCTCGGTGAGCCGCGGCGGCTCGCGGCGCAGCCGGCGGGCGATGCCGGCGAGGAGGTGGCGGGCGATCGAGGGGATGTCGCTCGCCCGCTCGCGCAGCGCCGGGAGCTCGATGGGGAAGACCTCGAGCCGGAAGTAGAGGTCGGCGCGGAAGCTGCCCGCCTCCGCCATCGCCTTGAGCTCGCGGTTGGTGGCCGCGACCAGGCGCACGTCGGCGCGCTGGGTGCGCCCGCTGCCGACGCGCTCGAAGGTGCGCTCCTCGAGGACGCGCAACACCTTGCTCTGCACGGCGAGCGAGAGCTCGCCGATCTCGTCGAGCAGCAGCGTGCCGCCCTCGGCCAGCTCGAAGCGCCCCGGCTGGCGGCGGTCGGCGCCGGTGAAGGCCCCCTTCTCGTGGCCGAAGAGCTCGTTCTCCATCAGCGACTCGGGGATCGCCGCGCAGTTGACGGCGATGAAGGGGCCCGCCCGGCGCCCCGAGAGGGCGTGGAGGGCGCGCGCGAAGAGCTCCTTGCCGGTGCCGCTCTCGCCGGTCAGCAGGACCGTGCTCTCGGTCGGCGCCACCCGCTCGAGGAGGCGGATCGCCGCCCGCGTCCGCGGGTGGCGGCCGACGATCGCCGGCCCGCCGGGAGGCGCGAAGACCTGGTCTGCGCCGCTCGCGCTGCCGTCGCCGCCCGGCTCGCCGCGCTGCTCGCCGATGGCCCGCGCGATCAGCCCGGCGAGGTCGTCGATCTCGACCGGCTTCTCGAGGAAGTCGTAGGCGCCGAGCTTCATCGCCTCGACCGCGGCGCCGACCGTGCCGTAGCCGGTGAGGACGACGACCGGCACGGCGGGCCGCGCGGCGCGGCTCGCGGCGAGGACCGCGAGCCCCGAGGCATCGGGGAGCTTGAGGTCGGTGAGGACTAGATCGTACGGGCGCTCGCCGAGCAGGCGGATGCCGCCCTCCGCGGCGGCGGCCGACTCGACCTCGTAGCCCTCGTCGGCGAGCGCCCGCTCGAGCATGCGGCGCAGCGAATCGCGATCCTCGACGACGAGGATGCGCCCGCCGGCCATCTCAGCCGGCG
Source organism: Thermoanaerobaculia bacterium (assembly GCA_036560825.1). GTDB lineage: Bacteria > Acidobacteriota > Thermoanaerobaculia > Multivoradales > UBA5704 > DATBQN01. The sequence goes on along the minus strand of DATBQN010000094.1, from coordinate 3,624 downwards.
CCTTCCGGGACCGCCGCCGGAGCGTTCGCCTGGACTGCCGCTTTGACGGCGGCCACCAGCGCCTCCTCGTCCTCGGGATCGACGGTGCGCAGGTCGAGGAGCAGCCGGCCGTCGCGCAGGTAGCCGACGACCGGCGGATGGGGCGGCGCGCCGCGCCGGAGCCGGGCGAGGAGGTCGGGGTCCCCCGCCAGCGCCAGCGCCTCGCCGGGGATGGGCGCCTCCGGGGCCGAGCCGCCGCCGAGGAAGGCGTCGGCGGGAACGATCTCGGCGGTGCCGGGTCCCAGCGCGGCGGCGGCGCGCTCGAGCCGGCGGCGCGCCGCCCGCGGGTCCGCCCACAGGCGGTCGACGGGAAGGGGCGCCCCGGCGAGATGGAGCCGCAGCACCCCCTCGAGCGCCGCGAGCGCCGTGCGGTCGGGGCGCAGAGCCCGGTAGAGCGGGTGCTTGCGGCAGCGCGCCAGGAGGTCGGCGCGGCCGACGAGGAGCCCCGCCTGCGGGCCGCCGAGGAGCTTGTCGCCGCTGCCGCAGGCGAGGTCGACGCCGGCGGCGACGAGCGTCGAGAGGCTGGGGTGGCCGGCGAGCTGCGGCGCCGCGCTGGGGGCGAGGAGGCCGCTCCCCTCGTCGACGAGGACGGGGAGGTCCGCGGCGCGCCCGAGCTCGGCGAGCTCCGCCGGCTCGACCGTCGCGACGAAGCCGATCTGCCGGAAGTTGCTGGGGAAGACCTTGAGGAGGAGGGCGGTCTCCGGGCCGATGGCGGCGCGGTAGTCGGCGAGGCGGGTGCGGTTGGTCGCCCCCACCTCGACCAGGCGCGCGCCCGCCGCCGCCATGATCTCGGGGATGCGGAACGAGCCGCCGATCTCGATCAGCTCGCCGCGCGAGACGACCACCTCGCGGTCGCGCGCCAGGGCGGCGAGCGCCAGCACCAGCGCCGCCGCGTTGTTGTTGACGGCCACCGCGGCGGCGGCGCCGGTCGCCGCCATGAGCAGCCGCTCCACCCGGCGATTGCGCTCGCCGCGGCGGCCGCTCTCGCGGTCGAGCTCCAGATCGCAGTAGGCGTCGAGGAGGGCGGGGAGGCGGCGGGCGACGGCGCGCGGCAGGGGGGCGCGCCCGAGGTTGGTATGGAGGAAGATGCCGGTCGCGTTGAGCACCCGGGCGAGCGGCGCGCCGAAGTGGGCCTCGAGGCTGGCGGCGAGCTTCCCCGGCAGGCGGTCGAGGGCGCTCGCCACCTCGGGGGCGGGCGGCTCCGAGCGCAGCCACGAGCGCAGCGCCGCGAGCTCCCGCCGCGCTTGGACCCGCACCGGACCTCGCCCGTATAATGGGAGGAGATCGGCGACCGCGGGGTCGCTCAGCAGACGATCGACCGAAGGGATCGCGCGACGAGCGTCATGGGATTCCTCTTCCATTCGATCGATCGATAGACAGGGCGTCGAGTCATTCTAGGAGATTCGTGGACCCCAAGCGAAACACCGGAGGGCCGGGGCCGAAGGGAGCGCGCGCCTCCTATGGAGCGGGCAGCGCGGGAGCCCAGGGCGCCGGGGGCGGTGGGATCGCCGGGATCGGCGGCATGGGAAGACTCGGCGGGATCGGTGCCGGCTCGCCGGGCGCCGCCGCCCGGCGCCCCGCCGCGGCGCCCGCCGTCCGGAGCGTCAACCTCCAGGAGGCGCTCGACCAGCTCGGCCGCAACATCCAGCAGCTCCGCATCGAGTTCGAGCGCTTCTTCAGCGGCGGCGTCACCGTGCCGCCGGAGGAGCTCCGCAACCGCATCGCCATGCAGCTCCGGCAGTTCCGCAGCCTCAACCTGACGGCCGCGGTCGACAGCTTCCGGCTGAGCGATCTCGAGGCGCGCTTCAACACCTACAACGAGCTGTTCAACCGCCGCCTGCGCGAGCGCGAGGAGGGCCGGCAGCCCGGCCGCGTGACCGCCGAGGTCGAGCCGCCCCCGCGCTATGACGTCGCCGCCGGCATCCTGGTCGCCGACTCGATCGAGCCCGCGGCGGCCGAGGCGCTCTACGTCGGGCTGTCCAAGGGAGGGGGCGAGGCCCCCCGCTTCGACCTCGGCAGCTTCCAGACCTACATCGAGCGCCAGGCGGCGGCGATCCGCGCGCGGACCGGCTGCAGCCAGGTGCAGTTCCGCTTGGCCGACGAGGACGGCAAGCTCAAGCTCAAGGCCCGCCCCATCTCATGACCGCCCGCCGCCATCCGGCCGCCGACAGGAGACCCGACGTGAAGAGACCTCTCTGGTGGATGCTCGCCCTCTCGCTCGCCGCCGCGCTGGCGGCGATCGCCGCCACGCCGCCCAACCTGCCGAAGGCGCTCGCCGCGCAGCGCCAGTTGGCCGAGCAGCGGCCACAGGACGCCGGGGTGCAGAACGACCTCGGCAACCTCTACCTCCTCGCCCGCCAGCCGGACGAGGCGGAGGCCGCTTACCAGCGGGCGCTGCAGCTCGATCCGAAGCGCACCTCGGCACTCTTCAACCTCGGTCTCCTCGAGCAGGACAAGGGCCATCTCAAGGACGCCAAGAAGCTCTTCGAGCAGGTGGTCGCGGCGGAGCCGCAGCACGCCTGGGCGCACTACCAGATCGGCGCCATCGCCGAGGCCCAGGGGCGCAAGGGGGAGGCGGTCGACGAGTACTCCCGCGCCTTCGCGCTCAACCCGCAGCTCGCCTTCCCCGACGTCAACCCGCACGTCGTCGGCAGCCGGCTGATGACGGAGTCGATGCTGCGCGCCTACCGGCAGAGCGCCATGCCGCCGCAGGCCCCCAAGGCCTACGAGCAGCCGGGCCGGATCGCCTCGATCCTCGTCGCGCCGGCCGCCGCCGCCCCGGACCAGACGGCCGGCAAGCCCGAGCCGCTGGTCAAGCAGCCGAGCGCCGCCGGCAAGTCGACGACCGTCCTCCGCGAGGGCAGCCTGCCCCGCGGCGGCAGCACGGGCCAGGCCCTCCCGCCGGGGACGGTGAAGCGCCCGGCGACGGCGCCTGCTGCAGGGACCGTGGGAGGCTACCGTGCGGGCCAGCCCGCCAACCGCGCCGGCGCCACCCGCAACTGGCCGCGTCCGGACCCCAACCTCCCCAACTCGAACCTGGACGCCGACGAGGACGACCCCGTGCCGCCCGAGCCCGTCATCCAGCCCCAGATCGCCCCGCCCCCGGGAGTCACCCTCGTCCCGCCCCCGACCGGCCTCTACTACCAGCCCGTCCGCCCGAGCTCCGGACGGCTGGAGATCAAGCTGATGGAGAGCGGGAACGCCGTGAAGGCCGGGGGTTGATAGAGTCGATGTGCGCGGCGGCTTCCACTCCAGCAGACATGTGAGAGCAAGACGACCCGCCGCCAGGCGTCTTGCTCCATCCCCGTGGGGAGGGCCGGGGAGGGGCATGGGATCGACGCTCTAAAGGTGCGTCGCGCCTATACTTGCTCCTCGCCGCCGCCGCCTCCCGACGCGCCCCCTTCTCCTACACATTAAACCGGAAGTGCGCCACGTCGCCGTCCCGCATCTCGTACTCCTTGCCTTCGAGGCGTAGGAGCGCCGCCTCGCGGCAGGCGGCCATCGTCTTCAGGCGCAGCAGGTCGTCCCAGCGCACCACCTCGGCGCGGATGAAGCCGCGCTCGATGTCGGAGTGGATGGTGCCCG
>DATBQN010000093.1:0-1765 GCA_036560825.1 Thermoanaerobaculia bacterium | reverse complement strand
GACGTCGGCGCCGTGGACGAGGGGCGACTGGTCGTGCACCAGCAGCTCGCCGAAGGCGTCGGCGGCGCCCTTCTCCTGGGCCACGAAGGGGTCGTAGACGAAATCGGCGAGCAGCCGGGTCGCCGGCTGCCCGGCGGCCGTCGCGACACCCGTGTGCTGGGGGTTCTGGCCCCACTGCGACCAGTCGGCCGGCGGCGCGGCCCTCGCCGGCGCCGGGGCAGCGTCGACGTCCGGGGCGGCGGCGGGCACCGCCGCGGCTGAGGGAGCGGCTGCGGCGAGAGCCGCGAGGAGCACGGAAAGTGCGATCTTCATGAAGTTCTCCAGTCAGTATCAGTCAGTGTCGTGCGTTGGGTCGGGTGCGATGCGCCTCAACCGGGCGGGGTGAGCTTGACGATCTCGGCTTCGAGGAAGGCGAGCGCCTGCTCGAGCGAGGTGCGGCGGAGCGCCGAGCGGGCCGCCGCCAGCTCCTGGAGGACCCGCCGGCGCGACATCTCGAGGCCGTCGCGCTTCTGCCGCGCCGCGCGCTGCTCGGCGGTGAGCGCTTCTCGCTCTTTCGCTCCCGCCGCGGCGTCCTCGATCTGCGACTCGACGGACTTGCTCTCCCAGCCGCGGGCCATGCGGTCCTCGGAGCCTCTAGACGATGCGGGTGCCGGTGAAGGCCGGCGGATCGCTCGCCGGGAAGGACTCCTGGGAGGCCTCGTCGACGAGGTCGTCCTCTTCGTCTTCGTCGTCCTCGAAATCCTCGTCGTCCTCGGGGTCGTCCTCCCAGCCCAGGTCCTCGGCGGAGGGCGGCGCGTCGTCGGGGCAGCCGATGCGAAGGGCGCCCCCGGGGTCCTGATCGTTCGAGTCCATGCGTGCTCCCTCCTCTTCGCCATGATCCCAGATCGGCCCGACCGGCGCCAGCCGGGCGGCTCGGGGGTACCGGCTCCGTTGGGTCCCTGCGGGCGGCCGCCTTCGGCCCCACCCACCCATCACGCCCTTCCAGGCGGCCGTCCTCGGCACCCAACGGAGCCGGTACCGGCTCGGGGGGTGCTTCGCTTGTACCCCTCGGCGGGTTTCGTCTATCCTGCCCGGGCTCGCCATGCCCTTCCTCGAGACGACCGCCCGCGAGGCTTCCACCCCAGCGCCGGAAGACCGGTGGGCGCCGGGAGCCGTCCGCCACGACTGGACCGACGGCGAGATCGGCGCCCTCTACGGCCTGCCGTTCCCCGAGCTGCTCTTCCGCGCCCAGCAGGTCCACCGCCTCCATCACGACCCGGCGACGGTGCAGCTCTGCACCCTGCTCTCGATCAAGACCGGCGGCTGTCCGGAGGACTGCGCCTACTGCCCGCAGAGCGCCCGCTACGAGACCGAGGTCGACGCCCGGCCGCTCCTCGACGTCGACGCCGTGCTCGCGGCGGCGCGCCAGGCGCGCGACGGCGGCTCGACCCGCTTCTGCATGGGCGCCGCCTGGCGGCAGGTGAAGGACGGCCGCGAGTTCGACCGCGTGCTCGCCATGGTCCGCGGCGTGCGCGAGCTGGGGCTCGAGGCCTGCTGCACGCTGGGGATGCTCTCCCGCGCCCAGGCCGAGCGCCTCGCCGAGGCCGGCTTGACCGCCTACAACCACAACCTCGACACCGGGCCGGAGTACTACGACCGCATCATCACGACGCGCACCTACGAGGATCGCCTGACGACCCTCGCCCACGTCCGCGCGGCGGGGATCACCGTCTGCTGCGGCGGCATCCTGGGGATGGGGGAGAAGGTCGCGGACCGCATCGCCATG
>DATBQN010000092.1:0-8125 GCA_036560825.1 Thermoanaerobaculia bacterium | reverse complement strand
GCAACTCTTCCGCTTACGCGCCGGCCGCAACGAGACGAGCGCCACCCTTCCGCTTATCCGCCGCGCGCAACGACCACACGACGTTCGCAACGGCAGCGCGCGCCGTAAAAGTCCGCCGACGTGCGCGGAGGCAGCGAGCGGGGCGGGAGAGGGATTCGCGGCGCGTGCGACGGCTCCGCGCCGGGCGCAACGGCGACGGGCGGCGCGAGAGCGCTCCGAATCGGCCGGGCCTACCGCCCGCCGGCCGCCACGCCGCCGCCGGTCAGGTTGGCGAGGGTGAGGCCGAGGGTCGAGTAGATGCGGCGGACGTAGTCGCGGGTCTCGCGGTAGGGCGGGACGCCCTGGTAGCGGTCGACGGTGCCCTCGCCGGCGTTGTAGGCGGCGAGGATGCGGGTGAGGTCGTTGCCGAAGCGGTCGGCGAGCCACTTCAGGTAGCTCACGCCGGCCTCGAGGTTGCGCTCCGGGTTGTAGAGCTCGCCGCGCCCCACCCCGAAGCGGCCGGCGGTCGAGGGCATGAGCTGCATGAGGCCGCGGGCGCCCTTGGGCGAGAGCGCCCGCGCGTTCCCCGCCGACTCGGCGCGGATCACCGCGGAGACGATCCGCGGGTTCAAGGCGTGGCGCTTCGCCGTCTCGTAGATCATCTTGCCGTAGGGCCCGTCGGGGACTTCCTGGGAGGCGTCGAAGGCGAGCGGCAGGGCCGGCGCGGTCGCCGCGGCTGCCGCCGGAGGGGGCGGAGGCGGCACCCACTCGTCGTCCACCACCCGCTCGACGCGCTCGATGGCCATCGCCATGCGGCCGCCCGACGGCAGGGTGAGCACGGCGCGCTCGCCGTCCGTCGTGTAGCTCTTGACCTTCACGTAGTCGCCGCTGGTGAGGATGACGAGCTCGGCGCGGGCCGCCGCGGCCCCGGCGAGGCCGGCCACGCCGGCGGCGAGGGCCGCGACGAGGGCAGGGGCGGCGAGGGCTCTGGAGCGTCGGGCCATGGTCGGAGACAGGCGGGCGAGCCCGCGGGGACAGCATATTGTACGAAACGGGGCGCGATTTCGCCTAATCCCGGCGCCCTACGACCTCGGATGGTGCCGATCGTAGAGGGTCCGCAGGCGCTGGAGATGGACGTGGGTGTAGATCTGGGTGGTCGAGATGTCGGAGTGGCCGAGCATCATCTGCACCGCGCGGAGGTCGGCGCCGTGCTCCAGGAGATGGGTGGCGAAGCTGTGGCGGAGGACGTGCGGCGAGAGGTCGCGGATCCCCACCTTCCGGCCGTAGCCGCTCAAGATCTTCCAGAAGCCCTCGCGGGTCATCGGCACTCCCGAGCGGTTGACGAAGACCCCCTGGTGCCGGCCCCTGGCGAGCACCGGCCGCGCGTCGGCGAGGTAGCGTCCCACCCAGGCCTCGGCCTGCTCCCCCACCGGGACGATCCGCTCCTTCGACCCCTTGCCGAAGGCGACGAGGTAGCCGACGTCCAGCCGGAGCTGCGGGAGGGTCAGCCCGACGAGCTCCGAGACGCGGAGGCCCGTCGCGTAGAGCAGCTCGATCATCGCCCGGTCGCGCAGGCCGAGCGGCTTCTCGAGGTCGGGGGCGGCGAGGATCGACTCGACCTCGGCCTCGGAGAGGACCTTGGGGAGGCCGCGGAAGAGTTTCGGCGGCAGGAGGTTGACCGCCGGGTTGTCGGCGCGCTCGCCGGTCGCCACGAGGTGCTCGTAGAAGCCCCGGATGGCGGAGAGCGCCCGCCCGATCGAGCGCGGCGAGAGCTTGGCGCGGCGCAGCTCGCGGAGGTGCGCGGCGACGGTGTCGGCGTCGGCCGTCAGGAGATCGGGATGGCTGCCTTCCAGGATGGAATCTTTGGCGGCCGGGCGGTCCAGCGCTCGACGGTCGTCTTGGATGGCCGCGCGATCGAGCGCGCGGCCCAGGCGCTCCAGATCCCGTCGATAGGCCTCGACGCTGTTGAAGGCGAGGCCGCGCTCGAGGGAGAGAGACTCCAGGTAGCGGCCGAGGACGCGCTTCCAGGGGGGCTCGGCGGGCTGCCCGGCGCCTCCGCTGGGCACAGGGGTCACGGCAGGGCGCGGGGACGGGGCGGCGAGGCGACGAGGCCGCGCGTCTCGCAGATGGCGAGGATCTCGGACTCGGGCAGGATCCGCTGCGAGTGCTTGGCGCGCTCGAAGATCTCGGCCACCAGATCGCGCTCCGGATCGATGCCGCGCTCCTGGAGCCAGTAGACGACGTTCGACTCGCCGCTCATCGGCCCCACCTCGATCACCTGGCGGCAGCCGATGAGGCTCGCCGGGATCGAGGAGTAGACGCGGTCGGCCAACCAGTCCTCGCCGCGCGCCCGCGCCTTGATGATCGCCGCGGCGTGCACCCCGGTGCCGGTGCGGAAGGCGTCCCTGCCGACCACCGGGTAGTTGTCGGGGAGCGGCACGCCGGTCTTCGCGGCGACGAAGGCGCAGTACTCCTGGAGGCGCGAGAGGTCGCGGTCGATCCAGCCGAGGAGCTGCATGTTGACGAGCAGCAGGTCGATCGGGCAGTTGCCCACCCGCTCGCCGATCCCCACCGCGGTGCCGTGCAGGCGGTCGGCGCCGGCGGCCGCGGCGGCGAGGGCGTTGATCACGCCGAGGTCGCGGTCGCGGTGGCCGTGCCAGTCGACCAGGACCTCCTCGCCCGAGGCGTCGACCACCTCGCGGATGAAGCGGATGACGTGGGCGGCGCCGGCCGGGGTCGCGTGGCCCACGGTGTCCGCGACGCAGACCCGGCGGGCGCCGGCCGAGACGGCGGCGGAGTAGAGCCGGCGGAGGTCGTCCGGCGCGGCGCGGGTGGTGTCCTCGGTGACGAACATCACCGGCAGGCCGTGGCCGACGGCGAAGGCGACGGCGTCCTCGGAGAGCTTGAGCATGCGGTCCATCGTCCACCCCTCGGCGTACTGGCGGATGGGCGAGGAGCCGATGAAGCAGGAGACCTCGATGGGTATCCCCACCGCCTGCGAGATGTCGACGATCGGCTGGATGTCGGCGATGACGGTGCGCGCCGCGCAGTTGGGCTTGATCGCGAGCCTGGCGTCGACGATCTCGCGCGCCAGCCGCAGGACGTCGGCGGCGACGTGCGGCCCGGCGCCGGGCAGGCCGATGTCGGCGCCCTCGATGCCGAGGTCGGCCATCATGTGGAGGATGGCCAGCTTGTCCTCGATCGGGGGGGAGACGACCGAGGGCGACTGCAGGCCGTCGCGCAGCGTCTCGTCGTCGAGCTCCACCCGGCCGCGGGCGGGAACGAGCTCGGAGCCGGAGGCGCGGTTCCAGTCGTAGATGAGGTCGTTCTCGCTCGGGCGCATCAAGTCTCCAGATCCTGCCGGAAGTATAGCGGTGAGCCGGCTTCCAAGGTGCCAGGCGATTACGTCTGCCTACACATCGTTGACCGTTGGAACCGGCTGGAGAGAAAAACCCCGCCCAACGGTGCCAGGCACTTATCTCTGGTTGTGCGTTGGATACGAAATCAGTCCATACGGAGACGGCGCGGGAGCTGAGGCTGGGCCCGGCGGGGAGCGCTTCAGCGCGCCGGCACCGTCGCCGGCGCGGCGACGGCCCGCGCCAGGTTGTCGCCCACCTGGGAGGTCTTGAGCGCTCCGCCCACGTCGGCCGTGGCGCGCCCGGCGCGGAGCTCCTGGACGACGGCGGCCTCGATCGTCGCCGCGGCCTCGGCATGCCCGAGGGTGTCGAGCATGAGGGCGGTGGAGAGCACGGCGCCCACCGGGTTCGCCTCGCCCGTCCCCGCGTACTTGGGGGCGGAGCCGTGGACCGGCTCGAACATCGAGGTGCGGCCGGGGTGGAGGTTCGCCGAGGCGGCGATGCCGAGGCCGCCCTGGAGCGCGGCGCCGAGGTCGGTCACGATGTCGCCGAACATGTTGTTGGTGACGACCACCTCCAGGCTCTCGGGCTTGCGGACCATCTGGAGCGTGAGCGCGTCGACGAAGAGGTGGAACGCCCGGATGCCGGGGTAGTCCGCCGCCACCTCGCGGAAGACCCGCTGCCAGAGGTCGCCGGCGTAGCGCATGACGTTCGACTTGTCGCTCATGCAGACGCTCCCCCGGCCATGGGCGACGGCGTACTCGAAGGCGGCCCGCAGGATGCGCTCGACGCCCTTGCGGGTATGGATCTCCTCCTGCGTCGCGATCTCCTCCGGCGTCCCCTTCTTGAAGCTGCCGCCGGCGCCGGTGTAGGCCCCCTCGGTGTTCTCGCGGAAGACGACGAAGTCGACCTCCTTCGCTCCCTTGTCCTTGAGCGGGCAGAGGCGCGGGTCGTAGAGCTTGACCGGGCGGAAGTTGATGTAGAGGTCGAGCCCGAAGCGGATGCCGAGGAGGATGTCCGCGGCGTGCTTCATGTCCGGCACCCGCGGGTCGCCGAAGGCGCCGATGAAGACGGCCGAGTAGTTGTCGCGGAAATCCGCCAGCGCCCCCGGGGGCATGGTCTCGCCGGTCGCCAGGTAGCGGTCGGCGTCCCAGGGAAAGTGGACCAGCTCGAGCGGCAGCGCGAAGCGCTCGGCGGCGGCCTCGAGCACCTTGACCGCCTCGACGGTGACGTCCTTGCCGATGCCGTCGCCGGGGATGACGGCGATGCGCTGCGGGCGGCGGTCTCTGGGGTCGGACGGATTGGGGGCGGTCGGCGTCATAGTCGCAGGATGCTAGCAGCGCGACCGCGTCTCGGCGCCGTTCTGGTATGCTCTTAGCGAGGATTCGCGTCGTTAATCCTCGGGAGTCGAGCATGAAGCGGACGGATGCTGAACGCGAAGGCTCCGACCCATCCCGCAGATGGGCGGACGTCGATGAGGTCGGAGAGCCGACGGGGACCAGTACCCTCGCCTACCTCCATGCCCGAGGTCTCGATGTCGAGCCGGGAAATCTGCCCCCGATGCTCGAGGAGGCTCTCGCGGAGATGCGCCGCACGCTCTTTCCTCCCGATCCTGCCGCCGACCTGCCGGCGGCGGAGACCACGGCGCTCCGGCGCGGCGGCCTCGAGATGACTCCGGCGCACGCCTGGGCGCTCGCGCGGACCGCCTCGGAGTATGCGGCGCTGCTGGAGACCAGCCTGGCGGCGGGCGATGCGGCGCGCAGGCTGGGGCTCGATCCGAGCCGGATACGGCAGCTCCTCGCGGCGCGCAGGATCTACGGCCTGCAGGTGAAGGGTGCGTGGAGGATCCCGCTCTTCCAGTTCGACGGCGACCGGCTGCTCCCCGGGCTCGAAGAAGTCGTGCCCCTCCTGGCGGAGGATCTCCACCCCGTCGCGGTCTATCGCTGGTTCACGACGCCCGATCCCGATCTTTCGCCGCACCCGCTCGACCCCGCGTTGAGCCCCAGGGAGTGGCTGCTCGCCGGCTATCCCTCGATCCTCGTCGCGGAGCTCGCGGCCCACCTGGACAGCCTCTAGATCGGTGGCCAAGCTCCCCGATCCGCCGGCCACTGCGGATCTCGCCCGCGTTCCAGCCGCCCTCCGGACGCTGCCCGCCGGGACGGCGCTCTGGCGCGTCTACAAGCGCGCCGGCGCCCATCCCGTTCTCTGGAACAGCTTCCGCGCCTTCGGCCCGCTGTCGACGGCACGCTTCGATCATCATCTGCCCGATGCCGACGGCGCTCCCTGCGTCCAGGAGCGGAAGATCTACTACGCCGCGGCCGAGATCGCCACCAGCCTTGCGGAGTTCTTTCAGAACACGCGCACGATCAGCCGGGAGAGCGGCGAGGCGTGCCTGGCGGGCTTCGAGCTGCGAAGGGAAATCACGCTGCTCGACCTGACCGGCGTCTGGCCGACGCGGGCGGGCGCCTCGATGGCCATCCACTCCGGGCCGCGTTCGCGCACCCGCCCTTGGTCGCGAGCCATCTACGACGCGTACCCGGAGATCGAGGGCCTGCTCTACGCATCCTCGATGCACGCTCATCGGCCCGCCGTGGCCCTCTACGAGCGGGCCGCTCCGGCCCTGCCTCGCACGCCGCTCGTCCATCGCCCGTTGAGCAACCCTGCTCTCTTGAGCGACCTCGACCGGATCGCCCGCGAGATCGGCTATGGGCTCGTCTGAGGACGGATCGCCGCTCTCGCTCACCGCGTCTCGACCACCGCGTCGGCCTCGATCTCGATCAGCATCTCCGGGTCGATGAGGGCGCTCACCTCGACCATGGTGGTCGCCGGCGGGTGGGCGGCGAAGGCTTCGCGGTGCGCCCGCCCGTAGTCCTCCCAGCGCGAGATGTCGGTGACGAACATGCGGGTGCGGACGACGTCGGCCAGGCTCGCGCCCAGCTCGCGGAGCGCCGTCTCGATGATCTCGTAGCAGCGCTTCGCCTGCGCGTATCCGTCGCCCACGCCGACGATCCCGCCGCCCTCCTTGACCGCCGTCGTCCCCGTCACGTAGACGTGGGCGCCGGCGCGGATCGCCCGGCAGTAACCGACCCTGGGCTCGTAGGGAGAGCCACTGAACGCGCGCTGACGCTCCATCGGCTCAGGCGCCCACGGCGATCTCGACCGCCGCGGCGTCGTCCTCCACCTCGACGGCCCCGCGCCGCTCGCGGGCCGCGGCCGCCTCGCGGAGCCGCTCCTCGAACCGCGCGCTCTCGGCTCCGTCGCGCAGCATCGGCGCCCCGATCGGCTCCCCGATTGGCGCCCGGTAATGCGGCAGGCGGCGGCGGGCGGCGCTGCGGCTGGCGGCGGCCTGGGGGACGCCGGGGACGACCTGGGGCCTGGCGACCGTCCCCAGCTCGAAGGCGAAGGGGATCTCGGGGCAGAGGAAGACGGAGTGGAGCGCCGGCCAGCGGGCGCCGTCGCCGAGCGGCAGGAGCGCGGAGAGGAGGTCCGCCTCGCCCACCTCGGCCTGCAGCGGCCAGGCCGCCGCCGGCGGATGGATGGCGTCGATCTTGCGCAGCTCGCCGCCGTCCGGCAGGTAGCCGCGCGGGCGCTCCTGGAAGTACTCGACCGTCTGCTCCCACGATCCCACGCGTGGGCCGTAGCCGACCTGGGGCGACCCCTGCCAGGCGGTCACCTCGAGGGAGGACTCGGGGCACGAGCGCGCCCGCGAGGCCGCGCGCTCGACCCGCCAGTGCCAGCGCCCCTCGCCGAGCTTCCGCGACGGGCGCGGGAAGTCGAGACGGGCCGACGCCGCCGGCTCGCGCATGACGAGGCGGATGCCCGAGGCCACCCATGCCGGCATCATCATGGTGCGGAAGAGGACGGAGGGGATGCCGTTCCCGTCGAGCACGTAGAACCGCACGTTGCACTGCGGGTAGGTGAGCCAGAGGAGCGGCACCGACGGGACGTGGAGCCCCTCCTGGTAGAAGAGGAGGGCGGAGACGAAGGTGTAGTCCTCGCCCTGCCAGGGATGGAGCTGATACCGCAGGGGAGCCGGCGGCTCGGGCAGGACCGCGGCGGGCAGCGCCCAGTTCAGGTAGAGGCAGTCCCGCACGGTGGCGCGCAACATCATCGCGTTCGAGTCCCCCGCCCGGTTCGGAAGCTCGCCGGCCGGATTGCCGCTCCGGCCGGCGGTGGTCCGGGTTCACCCGAACCATAGCGTGGGGAGTCAGCCGAATACAACTTGGAATCGATGGCTAGTGAGCCACGAGTGGGCCACCGTCTAGTTCAGCGGGCAGAACACGGCGTGGCTCCCCGGCGCCGAGGGCAGGAAGGACGCCGCCCTCGGCGTGTATCCAGCGGGGCAGAAATTCTGCGTGCCGCTGCAGCACTGCGACTGGGTGGTCTGCCAGTTGACCGTGGTGAAGCCGCTGCCGTTGCTGCAGTAGGTGGTGCAGGTGCCCGTGGGCAGGAATTGTGTCAACCAGACGGGAGCGCTCGCCGAGGCCGCGGAGGAGGCAACGGCGGGCGCGGTCACGGCCAGCAGGGGAGCTGCGACGGCAAACACGATCAGGCAGACGGCGGCCAGCGCAAAACGGTTCTTCATGCGTTCCTCCGAGGTCGTCGATGCGAAAGAATTCCCGCAGAGACGCATGCGATGGTAGAGGGAATTGAGGGCCGCGACAATCGGGGCACCCCCTACCACTGCCGCTCGGTCCCTCCCGAGTGCGAGGAGATGGTGCGGCCGTTGTCCTCCATCGGCTCGAAGGCGGACTGTACGGCGACGCGGCCGGGGCCGCGGAGGCGGAGCC
>DATBQN010000091.1:0-5197 GCA_036560825.1 Thermoanaerobaculia bacterium | reverse complement strand
TCGGCTGCCCGAAGCGCAGCAGGCTCGCCAGGCGCGGCAGCGTGATCTCCGAGCTGTCGACCTCGCCTCCTTCGATGATCTCTAGCGCGCGGCGCACGAAGAGGCCGCGGTGGACGGCCGAGTCCTCGCGCCTCGCCACCTGCGACTCGTAGAGCGTCGGGTACCGCGCGCCGGCGGTCAGCGACCGCTGGACCATGAACGCCGAGATGTTGGCGAGCATGGCGGGGACGATCAGGCCGTAGCCGCCGGTCATCTCGGCGACCATGATGAGGGTCGAGATCGGGGTGCGCGCGGCCCCCGAGAAGATCGCCGCCATGCCGACGACGACGAAGGCGGCGGGGACGATCCCCAGGTCGGGGAAGGCCGCGGCGAGCCCGAGACCGACCGCGCCGCCGAGGAGGGCGCCCAGGGTCACCGTGGGGCCGAAGACGCCGCCCGAGCCCCCCGAGCCGATGGTCAGGGCCATCCCCGGCGCCTTCAGGAGGAGGATGAGGACGATCAGGCCGAGCGACAGCTTGCCGGCGAGCGCCAGCTCGACCCACCCGTAGCCGCTCCCCAGGATCTCCGGCGCCGCGATTCCCAGGAGGCCGACGAGCAGGCCGCCCAGCGCCGGCTTCCAGTGCGGCGGTCCGGGGATGCGGTGGAAGAGGTCGCGGACGGTATAGAAGAGGGTGGGGAGCACGGCGCCGAAGGCCCCGGCGAGGACGCCCAGGGCGCCGAAGCCGAGGAGCACCAGCGGCTCGTCGAAGGCGAGCCCGCCGGGGATGGCGAAGATCGGCTTCCAGCCGACGACGAAGCCGTGGAGGGCGTAGGCGGTGACCGCCGAGATCACGGTGAAGATGAGCGCCTCGGACTCGAACACCATGTCCGAGTAGAGGATCTCGACGGCGAAGATGGCCATGCCGAGCGGGGCGCGGAAGACCGCCGCCAACCCGGCCGACATCGCGGCGAGGAGGATCACCCGCCGCTCGCGGCCCGGCAGCTTGAGCGCGCGGCCGAGGATCGCTCCCAGGCCGGCCGCGATCTGCGCCGTCGGCCCCTCGCGCCCCGCCACCCCACCCGAGCCGATGGTGAGCGCCGAGGCGATGCCTTTGACGAACGGGATGCGGCTGCGCACCGTCACCTCCTGCTGGTGATAGGCGGCGACCGCGGCGTCGGTGCCGTGGCCCTCGGCCTCCGGCGCCAGGGTGTAGACGAGGAACCCCGAGAGCAGGCCGCCGAGAGTGGTCGAGACGGGGATCCAGAGGCGCGACGACCAGGCGAGGTGCGGCGCGACCTGGTCGAGGGCGCCCGCGGCAGGCGGCCTGTAATGGCCGATGCCGGCGAGGAGCAGGCGCTGGGCGAGCTCGACCGCGGCGTCGAAGGCGATCGCCGCGAGCGCCCCGAAGACGCCGACCAGCACGCAGTAGCCGATCAGGCGATAGCTGGAGCCTCGCCGCGGCGCGCCCGCGATCGAGCCCTCCGCGGTTGCGCTAGCATCCCGGCGCGCCATGTCCTCGCAACCATCTCATATCGCCGTCGTCGGCGCCGGCGCCTTCGGCGGCTGGACGGCGCTCGCGCTCCTCGCGCGCGGCGCGCGCGTCACCCTCCTCGACGCCTGGGGTCCGGGCAACGCGCGCGCCAGCTCGGGCGGCGAGTCGCGGGTGATCCGCGGCATGTACGGCGCCGACCGCGTCTATACCGAATGGGTGGCGCGCTCGCTCGCGATCTGGGAGGAGCGCGGCGCGCGCTGGGGCGAGCGGCTCTATCACCCGACCGGCGCCCTCTGGATGTTCGCGGGCGACGACGGCTACGCCCGCGCCTCGCTCCCGCTGCTCGAGGAGGTTGGCCTGCCCGCGGCGGAGATCTCCGTCGCCGAGGCCCGCCGTCGCTTCCCGCAGGTCCGCTTCGACGGCGTCGCCACGGTCTTCGTCGAGGAGCGGGCCGGCTACCTGACCGCGCGGTGCGCCTGCCGGGCCGTCGCCCGCGCGGTGGCCGCGGCGGGCGGCGAGGTCCGGCAGATGAGTGCTAGGCCGGGCCCGATCTCCGTCGGCACCATGTCAGCCCTCGCTCTCGCCGACGGCACGCGCCTCGCCGCCGACGCCTACGTCTTCGCCTGCGGTCCCTGGCTCGGCGAGCTCTTCCCCGAGGTCGTCGGCGCCCGCGTCCGTCCCACCCGCCAGGAGGTCTTCTTCTTCGGCCCTCCGGCCGCCGATGCGCGCTTCGACGAGGCGAGCTGCCCGGTCTGGGTCGACTTCGGCGAGCGGATCTTCTACGGCATCCCGGGCAACGAGCACCGCGGCTTCAAGGTCGCCGACGACACGCGCGGGGAGGGCTTCGATCCGACGAGCGGCGAGCGCGCCGTCACCGCCGGGCGCCTCGCCGAGGCGCGCGAGCTCCTCGCCCGCCGCTTCCCGGCGCTCGCCGGCGCGCCGCTCGTCGACTCCCGCGTCTGCCAGTACGAGAACACCTCCGACGGCCACCTCCTCCTCGATCGCCACCCCGAGGCCGAGAACGTCTGGCTCGCCGGCGGCGGCTCCGGCCACGGCTTCAAGCTCGCCCCCGCCGTCGGCGAGCACGTGGCGAAGCTGGTGCGGGGAGAGGCGCGGCCGTATCCGCAGTTCCGGCTCGACCGGTCGCTCAGCGGCGCGGCGCGAACGCAGTTCGAGTCGCGCTGACGGCCGGCGAAGAGAGGCGCTCGGGGGGCGCGCTCTCCTTCGAGCGCGCGAGAGTGATCATGGCGACGCTCGCGACGATGATCACGGCGGCGATCAGGGTGCGGCCGGTCACCGGCTCGCCGGCGATCGCCCAGCCCAGGAACACCGCGACCAGCGGATTGACGTAGGAATAGGTGGAGACGAGCGTCGGCGACACCGCGCGCAGGAGCCACAGGTAGGCGGTGAAGGCGACCACCGCGGCGACGATCAGGTAGAGGAAGCCCCAGAGCGAGGCGGCCGACACCTGCGCGAGGTGGAAGCGCGCGGGCTCGCCGAGGAGGACGCCCACGGCGAGCATCTGGGCGCCGCCGGCGAGCATCTGGATGCCGGTCGCGAGGAGCGGCGACGCCGGCAGGTTCGCGGTGCGCGAATAGAGGGAGCCGAGCGCCCAGGCGAGCGAGGCGAGGCTGAGCACCAGGGTGCCGGGGATGTCGACGCCGCCCACCCCCGAGGGTTTCACCAGGAGCGCCACGCCGGCGAGCCCCACGAAGATGCCGACGAGGACCGCAAGGCGCGGCCGCCGCGCCTTGCCCCCCCACCAGGGGAGGAGGACCATGAAGATGGGCGTCGTCGAGACGAGGAGGGCGGTGAGCCCGGAGTCCACCCGCTGCTCGGCCCAGACCACGAGGCCGTTGCCGCCGACCAGGAGGAGCAGGCCGACCCAGCCGGCGGAGCGCCACTGCCGCGCGTCCGGGGCCGGCGCGCCGCGCCACCGCGCCCAGACGTAGAGCATGGCGCCGGCGATGAGGAAGCGGACGCCGGCCATCGAGAGCGGCGGGATGGTCGCCACCGCGTAACGGATGGCGAGGTAGGTCGAGCCCCAGATCAGATAGACGAGGCCGAGGGCGACGGCGACCTTGACCCGCAGGCTGGCATCAGCCATGGGCCACCTGCGGCTCCGGCTCGGCCGCCGCGGCCGCCGGCAGCGGCAGCCGGGCGCTCTCGTGCAGGGTCTCGAGGACGATCGTCGTCCGCGTGCGCACCTTGCCCAGGCCGCCGATCCCTTCGCGCAGCAGGCGGCCGAGGCTCCGCGCGTCCGCGGTGCGAACCTTGACCAGGAAGCAGTCCTCGCCCGCGATGTGGTGGACCTCCTGCACCTCGGGGAGCTCGGCCAGCCGGGCGCCCAGGTCGGTCTCGCCGGTCGCCTCGTCCGAGCGCACCGCCACGAAGGCGAGGAGCCCGAGGTCGAGCGCCATGGGATCGATCCTCGCCTCGTAGCCAGCGATCACCCCGCGGCTCTCGAGCTTGCGGATCCGCTCGAGGATCGCCGAGGGGGCCATGCCCAGGCGCCGCGCGATCTCGGCGTTCGAGGTGCGAGCGTTCTGCTGAAGGATGTTCAGGATCTCGATGTCGTGGGCGTCGATCATTCGCCGAATCTCCCCTAACGGAGATCATGCTATGAAAGATCGAGAGAATCAAGCGGGATGTTCTGCCGCTGGAACGATCCGCCGACGGATCGTCTCCGGGAGCCCGATCTCCTAGATCGCGATGCGGCTCTCCGCCTCGGCGGTCAACGGATCGTCGGCGAGGCCCCGCGCCTGGCGGAGGCGGGCGGCGTTGGCGATCATCGCCGCGTTGTCCCCCGAGTAGGCGAGGGGCACGAGGCGGAGGTCGACGCCGCGGCGCTCCGCCCACACCGGCAGCTCGCGGCGCAGCAGGCGGTTGGCCGCGGCGCCCCCGGAGACGGCGAGGAGGCCGATCGGCCGCGCGGCGGCCAGACGCTCGACGCGGTCGAGCACCTGGCCCACGGCGGCGGCGCGGAAGCCGGCGAGGAGGTCGAGGAGATCCTGGGAGAACGGGGAAGCCGGCGCCGAGGAGCCCGAGAGATCCAGCGGACCGAGACGGGACTCGAGGCGCTCGATGGCTAACAGGGCCTGGCTCTTGAGGCCCGAGTACGAGAAGTCGAGCGAGGGGCCGCAGTCGGGGACGCGGAACGGGCAGGCCCGCGCCTCGCCGCGCTCGGCCAGCTCGTCGACCCGCGGCCCCTGGGGGTACGGCAGGCCGAGGCGCTTGCCAACCTTGTCGAAGATCTCGCCCATGGCGTCGTCGCGCGCCTCGGCCAGGGTGGTCGCGGCGCCGTCCTCGACGGCGAAGAGGGAGCTGTGGCCGCCCGAGAGGACGACGCCGACGTAGCGCTCGGGCTCGACCTCGGCGGGCTCGCCCTCCAGGCGCAGGAACGGCGAGTGGAGGTGGCCTTCGAGATGGTGGACGGCGTGGAACGGGACGCCGCGGGCGAAGGCGATCGATTTGCCGAGCGAGAGGCCGACGAGGAGCGCCCCCACCAGCCCCGGCCCGCGCGTCGCCGCGACCGCCTCGACGTCCGCGATGGAGAGGCCCGCCTGCGCGAGCGCCTGCCGCGAGACCGCCGGCCAGTTGGCGAGATGGGCGCGCGAGGCGATCTCGGGCACCACCCCCCCATACGGCCGGTGCGCCGCGAGCTGGCTCGAGACCACCGAAGCCAGCACCCGGCCCTCGCCGTCGACCACCGCGCACGCGGTGTC
>DATBQN010000090.1:0-3011 GCA_036560825.1 Thermoanaerobaculia bacterium | reverse complement strand
TCGGACGTCCTCCTGCCGCTCGAGATCTGGCACTACGACCACACCGAGCACATCCGCGGCGGCTTCTCGCTCGTCTTCGTCTCTCCCGGAGGCTCCTCCCAGGGGCGCTACCGGCTGTGGTACCCGACGGAGGGGATCCAGGCGCTCCTCGCCGTCGGCATGCGCGGGCGGCCGGACGTCTCGGCCTCCTTCCTCGTCGAGAATTGCCCGCGCGGCGACGACATCGCCGGCTTCCTCTCGGAGGCGATCGACTGGGGACGGATCGAAGAGACCGTCCGCGTCGTCCCGCGGCCGAGCGAGGAGTGGCTGCAGACCTTCTCCTCCTACTCGACCGACCTGCCGGAGGGCGCGGCGACCTTCCCGGCCGAGGTCGCGCTCTCCTTCCCCGGGCGCTACGGCAGCCGCACCGTGGTGCAGGGGATGGTCGCCGTCCCCAGGGACGCCGTCCACGCGGTGCGCCTGGCCGACCTCGACTCCTACGACTTCGTGGTCGACGGCGAGGTGCTGCGGAAGGACGACCTCTTCGAGCACTTCCGCTACCGGTTCACGCTGCCCGTCGCCGAGGTCGCCGGCCAGCTGCGCGACGGCAAGATCCCGCTGCTCTTCCAGCGCACGCTGCGCCCCGGCACCTACACGCTGCGCCTCAAGGTGGAGGACGCCGGGGGCAAGCGCTACTTCCGCGACGAGCGGGTCGTCGAGGTGCCGGCGGTGAGCGAGGCGAGCCCCGCCACCGGTCTCGCGGCTGGCACCGGTGCCGGGGCGCCCGATACCACGCCCGCCCAGGCGGCGGTGGTGGCGTCGGCGGGGACGAGCGCGGTGTCCGCCGCGCCGGTGCCGGCCGCCCCCCGCGCCGCGGATCCAGCCGCCGCGGATCCAGCCGAGGAGGCGAACCGGGCCCTGGGCTCGGGCGACCACACCGTCCGGCTCCTCGCGCCGGGCGGCGACGAGCTGCTGCGGACGGGGAAGGCGAGGATCGAGGCGGTGGTCAGCGGCGAGGGCGTCGCCAAGGTCTCCTTCCTCTTGAACGGCAAGGCGGTGCTGTCGAAGTCGCACCCTCCCTACAGCGTCGAGCTCGACCTCGGAGACAAGCCGAAGATCCATACCGTCAAGGCCCTGGCGCTGGACGGGGACGGCCGGGAGCTGGCGCGTGGGGAGCTCCAGCTGAACGCCGGCTCGCACCGTTTCTCCCTCCGGCTGGTCGAGCCGCAGGCGGGCAAGACCTACCGCGACAGCCTGCGCGCCGAGGCCGACGTCCAGGTGCCCGAGGGAGGCGAGCTCGACCACGTCGAGTTCTTCCTCAACGACGCCCGCCTCGCGTCCCTCTATCAGGCTCCCTTCGCGCAGCCCATCCTGCTGCCGCCGAGCCAGGGGCTCACCTACGTCCGCGCCGTGGCCTATCTGAAGGACGGCAACTCGACCGAGGACGTGGTGCTGGTCAACGCCCCCGAGTACGGCGAGAAGGTGCAGGTCAACCTGGTCGAGCTCTACACCACCGTCGTCGACCGCCGAGGCCGGCCGGTGCCCGACCTCAAGCGCGAGGACTTCCAGGTCGCCGAGGACGGCACGCCGCAGAAAGTCCGCCGCTTCGACCTGGTGAAGGACGTGCCGATCTATGCCGGCGTCCTCCTCGACACCTCGGCCTCGATGGCGGAGCGGCTGGACGACGCCGTGCGCGGCGCCCTCGGCTTCTTCGAGAAAGTCATCACCCCGAAGGACCGCGCCTCGGTGATCACCTTCAACGGCAAGCCGAACCTGGCGGTGCGCTTCACCAACGACCGCGGGGTGCTGGCGGGCGGACTCGCCAATCTGACCGCCGAGGGCACCACCGCTCTCTACGACAGCATCATCTACGCGCTCTACACCTTCGGCGGGATCAAGGGGAAGCGCGCCATCGTCCTCCTCACCGACGGCATGGACGAGGGGAGCCGCTACAAGTTCAACGATGCCCTGGACTACGCGCGCCGCACCGGGGTGACGATCTACTCGGTGGGGATCCATCTCGAGCCCAACGAGATGGACGTCCGCTCGAAGCTCCAGCGCCTGGCCGAGGAGACCGGGGGGAGGTTCTTCTTCATCGAGCGCGCCTCCGAGCTCGACAAGGTGTACGCGGCGGTCGAGGCCGACCTGCGCACGCAGTACCTGTTGGCCTACGAGTCGACGCAACAGGGCGACCGCGAGAAGTTCCGCACGGTGGAGGTCAAGGTCGATCGCCCCGGCCTCGAGGCGAAGACCATGCACGGGTACTATCCGTAGAGAGCGCCGCGGTCCCGCGGAGCTCCCGTTCCATCTTCCCGCTCGACCTCCACGCTTGACCTCCCAGCAAATGGCCGCGAGATCGCACCCGAAGCTGGTCCTCGCCTCGGCGTCGCCGCGCCGGCGGGAGCTGCTCTCGGGATTGGGCTTGAGATTCGAGGTGCGGCCGGTCGATCTCGACGAGACGCCGCGGCCGGGCGAGCCGCCGCGCGACTACGTTCGCCGCCTCGCGATGGAGAAGGCCGCGGCATGCGCGCGGCCGGACGAGCTGGTGCTCGCCGCCGACACCATGGTCGTCCTCGACGGCGAGCTCTTCGGCAAGCCCGCGGACCCCGCGGACGCCCGGCGCATGCTCGGCCGGATCGCCGGCCGCGAGCACACCGTCTTCTCCGGCATCGCCCTCCTCGAGGCGACGACTGGACGGAGCGCCGCCGCCGTCGAGACCTCCAGCGTCGTCATGGCCGAGATGAGCGAGGGCGCCATCGAGTGGTACGTGGCGACCGGCGAGCCGCTCGACAAGGCCGGCGCCTACGCCGTGCAGGGCCTCGGAGCGCTTTTCGTCGAGGCCGTCCGCGGCAACTACACCAACGTCGTGGGCCTGCCGCTCCCGGCGACCCGTCGGCTGTTTCGCGAGCTGGGGTACGACCTGCTGAGCTTCCGCGACGGGCGGGGAGACGGGCGGCCGGCGTAGACCAGCGCTCAGCTCTCGAACTTGATCGGGTCGTGGAGCTCGGCGAGGGAGAAGTTGGCCATGATCT
>DATBQN010000089.1:0-21109 GCA_036560825.1 Thermoanaerobaculia bacterium | reverse complement strand
TCATCCGGCGCTTTAAGCTGCCGAAGGGCTTCTTCGATTGAATCGCTTCGCGGCGGACTAACTAAACGTCGACCTGAGAGAAGCTGGCGCTGGCGGAGGTAGGCGGGATCCTGATCTCCGCGATCTCGAAACCCGTAGCAGCGCGGCTGGTCTCGCGGATCAGTGAATCGAGCCGGTCTCGCCGCACTTCGGCGTAGCGCTCCCACCAGACGGGCTCCGCCGGCTTCAGTACCATCTCCGGTTGGCCCTTGAAGTGCGCGAAGCGCAGCTGCATCTTGACCAGATCCGTCAGCTCGCGCACAGCGTCCTGGAACGTCGGCCCATACCCTCGGAGATCCATCTCGAGCGCGAGCGCCACCCACTCTCCATCCTCGTAGCCCAGAACGTTGAGCGTGAGCTCGTAGATGGGAGCCTCGGACGCGGTCTCTACTCGTGCAGCATTCTGCGACATCTATCTATGGCTCCTTGTCCTCTCTATGGACGCGCCAGCCTAACATCATAGTACGAGCGCTCGGCCCGGCGAGTAAAGTTGTCCGCTGTCCGCTGAGGCCGGATTACCGGTTCACGTACCGCCGCAGGTCGACGCCGAGGATGAGGCCGGTCGCAATGAAGTTGAAGAGGACGAAGGAGCCGCCGTAGGAGAGGAAGGGGATGGGGATGCCGGTGATGGGCACCAGGCCGACCACCATGGCGCTGTTGTAGAGGACGTGGAAGCAGAAGACGGAGAGCAGGCCGACGACGAGGAGGATGCCGGCGCGGTCGCGCGCACGCATGGCGATGCGGGCGGCGCTGACGATGTAGAGGATGTAGAGCCCGATCACCGTCGCCACCCCGACGAACCCCCACTCCTCGGCGAGCACCGCCATGATGAAGTCAGTGTGGCGGGCGGGGAGGAAGCGGAGCTGGCTCTGCGTCCCCTGCATGTAGCCCTTGCCGGTGAGCTCGCCCGAGCCCACCGCGATCTTGCTCTGCCGCACCTGGTAGCCGGCGCCCAGCGGGTCGGTCTCCGGCTGCAGGAAGGTGATCACCCGCTGGCGCTGGTAGGCCTTCATCCCGAAGCTCCACACTGCGGCCCCCCCGAGGACGACGAGGAGCGTCGCCACGAGGAGCAGCTTCCACCGCACCCCGGCGACGAGCAGGATGCCGGCGAGGAGCGGCACGAACATCGCCGCGCCGCCCATGTCCGGCTCGACGACGATGAGGAGCATGGGGAGGGCGATCAAGCCGACCGCCGCCGCGATCTGCGGCAGGTCGAGGATGCGGCGGTTCAACCCGGCGAGGAAGCGGGCGAGGAAGAGGGCGCTCGCCAGCTTGGCGAACTCCGAGGGTTGGAACTGCCAGGGGCCGACCTGGATCCAGCAGGTGGCGCCGCCGCGCTTCACCCCGACGAAGAAGACGGCGACGAGGAGCGCCAGGCCGAACAGGTAGAGCACGAGCGAGAAGTCGAGCAGGACGTGGTAGTCGATCGCCATCGCGGTGACGAGGAGGATGGCGCCGAGGCCGATCCAGGCCGCCTGGCGCGGCAGGTAGTCGGTGGTCATCTCGGCGCTCGCGCTGTGCACCGTCGCGAGGCCGATCAAGGCGAGGCAGAAGGCGGCGAGGACGAGGCCGCCGTCGATCGAGGAGAGCGCCCTCAGGCGCGGCTTGTCCTCAGGAAGCGTCGGGATGGCGATCGATCGCGAGAAGCTTCTCATAGAGCGCCTGCGCGATGGGGGTCGCGCCGTGCGAGCCGCCGCCGTGCTCGGCGAAGACGACGAGCACGATCTTCGGATCGTTGGCGGGGGCGAACGAGGTGAACCAGCCGTGGTCGCGGTAGGGGAAGGGAAGGTTCTTGGCCTCGGTGCGCACCTTCTGCGCCACCACCTGGACCGAGCCGGTCTTGCCGGCGATGTCGGCGCCGTCGATGTGCACCGAGGAGTAGGCGGTGCCGCCGGGGTCGTTGACCACCGCCCAGAGGCCCTGACGCACGACGTCCAGGGCGTGGGTGAAGCGCTGCCGGAACTCGGGATCGTCGGGGCCGACCAGCTGGGGCGGCGGCACCGGCGCGCCGCGCACGAGATGGGGCGTGACGCGCTTGCCGCCGTTGGCGACCACGGCGGTCATCACCGCCATCTGGAGCGGGGTGAGGAGGATCGGCCCCTGGCCGATGGCGACCGAGATGGTCTCGCCCGGGTACCAGGGCATCTTCCGCGTCGCCAGGCTCCACGCCTGGTCCGGCACCACCCCGCGCCGCTCGCCCTCGACGTCGACGCCGGTGGGCGATCCCAGGCCGAAGAGCCGCGCGTAGCGGGCGATGCGCTCGATCCCCAGCTTCTGGCCGAGGTGGTAGAAGTAGACGTCGCAGGAGTGCTCGATGGCGCTGTGGATGTCGACCGAGCCGTGCCCCTCCTTGCGCCAGCAGCGGAAGGGGTGGTTGTAGATCACCGTCGAGCCCGGGCAGAAGACCCGGTCGTGCTCGCCCACCACCCCCTCGGCGAGGCCCGCCGTCGCCATCACCATCTTGAAGGTCGAGCCCGGAGAGTAGGTGTTCTGGAGGGCGCGGTCCTGGAGCGGGTTGTAGGGCTCCTCGAGGAGGGCCTTCCAGTCGTCGGCCTGGAGCCGGCGCGAGAAGAGGTTCGAGTTGAAGGAGGGCGAGGAGACGAGGGCCAGGATCTCGCCGTTCCGGGGGTCCATGGCGACGATCGCCCCCACCTTCTCGGGACCGTCCAGCCAGTGCGCCGCCTCCTCCTGGAGGTCGAGGTCGAGGGTGAGCGTCAGGTTGGTGCCCGGCACCGCCTGCTGCTTGCCGTACTCCTGGAGGAGCTGGCCGCGGCTGTCGACGACCACCACGCGCTCGCCGTCGCGGCCGCGAAGGAGGGCGTCGTAGCGCTTCTCGAGCCCCTTCTTGCCGACCAGGTCGCCTCCCGCCAGCCGGCCGGTCGAGGTCTCGACCTCCTGCGGCGTCACCTCGCCCAGGTACCCGAGGACGTGGGCGGTCTGCGCGCCGTGCCGGTAGAGGCGGAAGTTCTGCACCTCGACCTCGAACTCCGGGTACTCGAGGGCGGCGACGCCGATCCGCGCCACCTGGGAGAGCGAGAGGTTCTCCCCCACCAGGACCGGCTTGAAGTCGGGGACGGCGCGGTAGCGCTCGAGGAGGGCCGTCATGTCCCCCGGCGCGCGGCCGAGGACCTCGGCGGCGAAGGCCAGGCTGCGCGGCAGGCTGGCGCTCCGGCTGCGGTCGATCATCAGGTTGTAGGCGGGGATGTTCTCCACCAGGATGCGGCCGTGGCGGTCGAGCATGAGGCCGCGCGGGGCCTGGATGGGGAGCTTGCGCAGCCGGTTGTTGTCGGCGAGCTCGCGGTAGTAGTCGCCCTGGACGATCTGCACGAACCAGAAGCCGCCGGCGATCAAGACCAGCAGCCCGGAGACGACGTAGGCGAGCAGCCGGACGCGCTGCACCAGATCGTCTCGGTACTCGCGGACCATCTTCATGATCTACCCCATGCGCAGACGGCTGGCCCGGCTGCGGCGGCGCACCTCGTAGGAGCGCCGGAAACGTTCGGTCGCGGCGTGGACGAGCATCGCCAGCACCCCGCAGGCGACCGCCTTGACCGCCACCCAGGGAAGCTGGGGGAAGGAGGGCGCCGGGAAGAGCATCCAGGCGAGGCCGACGACGATCCCCTGCTGCGCGAGCGACGCCAGGCCCGCCACCGCGAGCACCCCGGTCGCCCGCTGGATGACCAGGCGCTGGGCGAGGCGCGCCGTGCCGTAGCCGACGATGGTATCAGCGAAGCCGTAGAGACCGTAGAGGCCGCCGGTCAGGGTGTCCTCGATGAGGCCGACGGCGAGGCCGGCGAAGAGGGCGGTCAGCGAGTCGCCGGAGAGCGCGTAGAGCACGGCGACGACCAAGAAGACGTCGACCGCGCGCGGAAACTCGGGGAAGAGCCGGGCGCCCACGAAGTGGACGACGACGGCGAGCGCGATGCCGAGGATGAACCTAACGGCGGCGGGCACCGGGGATCGCTTTCTCCACCTCGCCCGGCACCGGCAGGTGGTCGAGCAGGTAGACCTGGTCGAGGGTCCCGAAGTCGACCGCCGGGACCATGCGGATGCGGTGGAAGAGCTGCCCGCCGGGCTCGACCGCGGCGACGGTGCCCACCGGCACCCCCCGCGGGTAGACGCCGTCGATGCCGGCGGTGACGACGCGGTCGCCGGGACGGATCTCGGCCTGCAGCGGCACGTAGTCGAAGTCGAGGCTGTCGGAGACGTCGCCGCTGCCGCGCACCACCCCCTGGCGGCGGTTGCGCAGGTCCATCCCGCCCACCGCGGCGGCGCGGTCGGTGATGAGCTGCACCTTGGCGTAGGGACCGGCGACCAGCACCACCCGGCCGACCAGGCCGGCCGGCGAGAGCACCGGTTGGTTGACGCGCGCCGCGACCTTCCCCGAGTAGAGCACCAGCGTGCGCAGCCACGAGGCGTGGTCGACGTAGACCACGTCGGCGGCGCGGATCTCGCCCATCGGCGAGGCGGCGTACTGGACGGCGTCGCCCAGGCGCGCCATCTCGCCGCCGAGGTCGTCGAAGCGCAGCAGGCGCAGCTTCAGCTCCTCGACCTCGCGGCGCAGGCCGCGGTTCTCGCGGATCAGGCGGTCGCGCAGGGCGACGTCGTCGCGGGTCACCGTGAAGGTCTCGCCGGTCGCCGCCACCGCGCGCGCCACCGGTCCCAGGATGCGCAGCACGAAGCCGCCGAGGAGCGTGCTCGAGCTCGCCGCGCCCGGCACCCGGAAGGTCAGCACCACGAGCTGGGTGGCGAGGACCAGGAGGAGAACCCAGCCGGTACGGCGTTCATCCACGGCTCGGCCTGTAGCGTCCGGCCTACCGGATGGAGACCTTGCGCAGCAGATCCATGTCGGAGAGGACGCGGCCGGTGCCGAGGACGACCGAGGCGAGCGGGTCCTCGGCGAGGACCACGGGGAGGCCGGTCTCGTCGCGCAGGCGCTGGTCGAGGTTGCGCAGCAGGGCGCCGCCGCCCGAGAGCACGATGCCCTTGTCCATGATGTCGGCCGAGAGCTCGGGCGGGGTGCGCTCGAGCGCCATGCGCACCGCCTCGACGATCGTCGCCACCGGCTCGGCCAAGGCCTCGCGGATCTCCTCGTCCGAGATGGTGAGCGTCTTCGGCACGCCCTCGATCAAGTCCCGCCCCTTGATGTCCATCTTGATCTCCTCCTTCAGGGGATAGGCCGAGCCGAGCTGGATCTTGATCTGCTCGGCGGTGCGCTCGCCGATCAGCAGGTTGTACTTGCGCTTCAGGTACTGGATGAGCGCGACGTCCATCTCGTTGCCGGCGATGCGCACCGAGCGGCTGTAGACGGTGCCGGCGAGCGAGATCACCGCGACGTCGGTGGTGCCGCCGCCGATGTCGACGATCATGTTGCCCGAGGGCTCGGTGATGGGCAGCCCGGCGCCGATCGCCGCCATCATCGCCTGCTCGACCAGGAAGACCTCCGACGCTCCGGCCCGCATCGCCGAGTCCTTGACCGCCCGCTTCTCGACCTGGGTGATCTCCGAGGGGACGCCGATGACGATCCGCGGATGGACGTACATCTTGCGGCCGTGAGCCTTCTTGATGAAGTACTCGAGCATCCGCTCGGTGACCTCGAAGTCGGCGATGACGCCGTCCTTCATCGGGCGGATGGACTCGATGTTGCCCGGCGTGCGGCCGAGCATCTCCTTGGCTTCGCTGCCCACCGCCTCGATGCGGTTCGTCAGCTTGTTGATGACCACCACCGACGGCTCGCGCACGACGATGCCCTGGTTGCGCGCGAAGACCAGGGTGTTGGCGGTCCCCAGGTCGATCGCCAGATCTTTCGAAAAGTATCTTAAGAATGACGCCAGCAGCATCGGACTTCATGGTCCCTTCTACGATCTCCGCACGGGCGCGGAGTGCGGGCCGGAGGCGCGCAGGTTAGGTTCGATCGGCCGTCAAGGATTTTCGACGAAGACGCGGTCGCGGCGAACGGTTTCCGTGCCCCAGCCGTCGCGCGCCTTGATCTCGATGAAGCCCCAGCCTTCCTTGGTGAACTGCACGGTCTTTTGAAAGGAACCGTCCGCGCTGACGGTGACCGGCTCTCCATTGATCTCGATCCGCACTCCCGGATCGCTCTTCCCGCGGACGATGAAGATACTACCGTAGGATTTGACGTCCTCGAGGTCAAGCGGCGGCGGATCGTTGCTCTTTTCGCCGCCGCCGGTGCGCGCCGAGGCGATGCGGAAGCGCCGCGCCGCGCTCCACGGCCCCTGCGAGCCGTCCTTGGCGTAGGCGGCGACCCGCCACTGGAAGGCCCCCTCGCCGCGGATGCCGAGCGTGGCGTGGGTCTTGGCGCGGTTCTCGGAGTCGATGACGTTATCGACGAAGAGATGGTTGCGCGACACCTGGAGGGCGTAGCGGGTCACCCCCGGGACCGGCTGCCAGGTGAGCTGGAGCTTCTGCCGGCCGGGATCGATCTCCAGGTTGTCCGCCGGCTCGAGCGGCCGCGGGCGGTCGGGCAGGGCCTCGGGCTCGGAGAGGAGGTCGCCGGTCTGCACCACCTGGTGGAGGGAGTCGATAGCGCGTTTCAGCCCGCCCTTGGACTCCACCTCCATGCCGCCGCGCAGGGCGCCGAACCGCCCCTTCTTCGAGCCCTTGTCGAAGGTGATGAAGGCGTCGGAGTCGTGGTGGACGCGCGCCTCGGCGCCCGGGGTCTTCACGTTGTTGTTGGCGCGGCTGGTGCTCAGGTCGACCCAGCCGTAGTCCATCTCGATGGTGCGGTCGGCGGCGCCGCCGCCGGAGCCGCCGCTCGAGGCCGAGACGATGAACTGGGTATTGGGCCGCACCGTGTAGAGCGAGCGGTCGCCGAACATGATCTCGGCCGAGCCGCTCTGCGTCGTGCGCACGGAGTCGCCGGCGTGGAGGGTCGAGCGGCTCTTCGCCTCCTCCCAGTCGCCGCCCTCGAGGCGCCGCACCTCGACCTCGCCCTGGATGGTGATGAACTGCGCCTGCGCCGCGGCGTCGGTATCGTCGCGCACGTCGAGGAGCGAGAGGAGGACGTTCTTGCTCCGCTGGGCCCCCGCCAGGGCCCTCCGGTAGGCGCCCTGCCGGTAGCTCGTACGCGCCTCCTCGAAGCTCTGGAAGGCGGCGTCGAAGTCGCCCTTCGAGCTCCCCGCCGCCTCGCCCCCCTTGACGCGCTGGATGAGCTGGCTCACGTCCTCGATCACCTGCGCCGCCTCGCTCTGCAGCGCGCGCTGCTCCCAGAAGCGATAACCCAGGTAGCCACCGGCCACGACGATCAGCGCCAGGAGGAGCAACCCCAGGCCACGCAGGGTGTCCACCGAGATGCTGTACCAGTCCTTGCGCGGGCGTCTGGCCTTCGCGGCGGGCAGCTCGAACTCCTCGTATGTGCGGAGGCGAATATTAGCACGCAAACCTCTTGACGCCGGTCGCCGGTTGGGGCAGACTCACCGGCTGCGAGCGGCCTTCGCTCATGGCGGAGCCGACTCCGAAGTCCGCAAGGACTATCCTGCAAAGAGAAATGGGGTGAGCCTGATGCCGGTAGTGCATGTGCGCGAGGAGGAGAGCTTCGAGAACGCTCTGCGTCGCTTCAAGCGCAAGGTCGAGAAGTCGGGGATCCTGACCGAGCTGCGCAAGCGCCAGCATTTCGAGAAGCCCTCGGTCAAGCGCAAGCGCAAGGCCGTGCAGGCGCGCAAGAAGATGCTGCGCAAGCTGTCGGAAGAGCGACGGCAGGGCCTCGCCTGACGAGCGGCCGCGAGGCCGCCGAATAGGTGTCTGGAGCGGGAGTGAGGCGACGGCCTCGCTCCCGTTTTTCGTTCCCCTCCTCCGTCTGACCCGAGCTCGACCCGCACGATGGAAGCGCCCTCGCCGGCTCCCTCGCCCATCCTCTCCGCGGCCTCCGCCGCGGCCCTCGAGCTGCCGAGCTTCCTGGCCGTCCTCGCCCACCTCGCGGCGAGCGACCTGGGACGGGACCGCATCCTGGCGCTCGCGCCGGCGGCCGACGAGGGAGAGCTCGGCCGGCGGCGCCGCCGCTTCGAGGAGGCGAGCCGGCTGGTCTCTGCAGCCAGTGGCGCCGGCGGGGTGTCCGGAGCCGGCGCGCTCGTCCCCGACTTCGAGGTGCCGATCGCGGCCCTCCTCTCCGGCATCGAGACCGGCCGCCCGCCGCTCGAGGGGATCGACCTCGTCCATCTCGCCGATGTCCTCAAGGCGAGCCGCGCGGCCAAAGCCCGCATCGCCGCCGCCGATCCGCCCGCCCCCGAGCTCGGCGCCCTCGCCGCCGCCCTCCCCGATCTGGGCGAGCTCCTGCGGCGGATCGACCGCACGCTCGATCGGCGGGGCGAGGTGCGCGAGGACGCGAGCCCGCTCCTCGCCAGCCTCCGCGGGCAGATCCGCCGCGTGCGCGACCAGCTCTACCGCGAGCTGGGCGAGTTCGTCAGCCAGCACAAGGACGAGCTCTCGGAGGAGACCATCCCGATGCGCGGCGGGCGGCTCGTCCTGGTGCAGCAGGCCGGCTCCCGCGGCCGCAGCCCCGGGCTCGTCCACGGCCGCTCGGCGACCGGCAAGAGCTTCTACTTCGAGCCGCTCGGGGTGGTCGAGTCGAACAACACCCTCCAGCAGTCGGTCGAGGACGAGGAGGCCGAGCGCCGCCGCATCCTGGCCGAGCTCATCGCCCTCGCCCGCCAGGCGCTCGGCGACATCCACGAGCACGCCGCGTTCTTGGGCGAGCTCGACCTGCAGCAGGCCGCCGCCCGCTTCGCCGAGGTCGCCCAGGGCCGCCTCGCCGAGGTCGCGCCGCGCGGCGAGCTGCGGCTCCGCGCGGCGCGCCATCCGCTCCTCGATCCGCGGCTGGCGGATCTGCGCGGCGCGGCGCTCGGCCAGGCCGGCCACGGCGGCGAGATCATGCCGCTCGACCTCGAGTTCCATCCCGACCGCCGCATCCTGGTGGTCACCGGCCCCAACGCCGGCGGCAAGACGGTGTCGTTGAAGACCGTGGGGCTCCTGGCGCTCGTCGCCCAGTGCGGCCTGCCCATCCCCGCCGCCGCAGGGAGCCGCGTGCCCTGTCTCGCCCGGCTGGTGGCGACGGTGGGCGACGAGCAGGATCTCCTCGCCGACCGCTCGACCTTCAGCGGGCGGCTGCTGCGCCTCAAGGAGGCCTGGGAGGAGGCGGGACCGGACAGCCTCGTCCTCCTCGACGAGCTGGGCTCCGGGACGGACCCCGAGGAGGGCGCGGCGCTCGCCGTGGCGCTCCTCGAGGGCCTCCTCGAGCGCGGCTCCCTGGGGGTGATCACGACCCATCTCACCCAGCTCGCGGCCGCGGCGCTCCAGCTCCCCGGCGCCACCTGCGCGGCGATGGAGTTCGATCCGCGAACCGGCCGTCCCACCTTTCGCCTGGTCCCCGGACCGCCCGGCGGCAGCGAAGCGCTCGCCCTCGGCCGCCGCCTGGGCCTGCCGGGCGAGTGGCTCGACCGCGCCGAGGCGCGGCTGGGGACCGAGCACCGCGAGCTCCGCCGGCTGATCGCCGAGGTCGAGACTGTGCGCACCGAGCTCGCGCAGGCCCGCGATCGCCTGGAGGTAGAGGCCTCCGACGCCGAGAAGCTGCGCCGCCGCCTCGCCGACGAGCGGGCCGCCCTCGAGGACGAGCGCAAGTCCGTGGGCCGCCGTCTCCAGGGCGAGGTCGACGCCTTCCGCCGCGAGGTCCGGGACCGCCTCCGCGCCGAGGTCGAGCGCCTCCGCGAGGAGGTCGCCGGCGGCCGCCGCCGGGGTCTCGAGGCCGACGCGGTGGAGCGCCTCTTCGCCGAGGCGCCCGAGCTGCCGCGGGACGAGCCCGAGACCGCCGGCACGCTAGCCGTCGGCGCCCCCGCCCGCCATGCCCGGCTCGGCTGGCAGGGGATCGTCGAGAAGCTAGAGCCCGGCCGCGCCGAGGTGCTGGTCCGCGGCAAGCGAGTGCGCTGCCGCCCCGATGACCTGGTCCCCGTGGCCGCCGGAGCTCCCGCCGCCGCAAGCCGAGCCGAGGGTCCATCCGGCCTGCGCCGGACGCGAGGCCCGCGGCCGGGCGAGCAGGCGACAGCGGACCCGCGCGGAGAGCCCATGGAGGGGGTCGACGTCCCCATAGAGATCAACCTGATCGGCCGCCGGGTCGAGCCGGCCCTCGAAGAGCTCGACGTCTACCTCGACCGCGCCCTCCTCGCCGCGCGCAAAGAGGTGCGGGTGATCCACGGCCACGGCACCGGCCGCCTCCGCGACGCCGTCCGCGAGCACCTGCGAGCCCATCCCGCGATCGCAGCCCTCCGCGCGGGGGCCGCCAACGAAGGGGGCAACGGGGCGACGGTGGCGACCCTGCGGGGGGCGTGAGGCGCGTACACCCGAAGCAACGCGGAGAAGCGGCCCGGACCGGCCTCACCGTAATAAGGTAGGGGGACTTTCCCTTTCCTGCACGCGGAGCGCTCGCCGATGGCCCTAGGCAACGTCAACCTGACGCCCCAGCTCATCCAGGCGGTGCGCGACGCGGCCGATATCACCGTCATCGCCGAGGACCACACCCGGCTCAAGAAGTCCGGGCGCCGCTACCAGGGCCTCTGCCCGCTCCACAAGGAGAAGACCCCCTCCTTCAGCGTCGACCCCGTCCAGGGGCTCTTCTACTGCTTCGGCTGCGGTCAGGGAGGGGACGCGATCAAGCTCCACATGCTGACCACCGGCGACGACTTCCCGGCCGCCATCGAGTCGCTCGCCGGCCGCTTCGGCATCCCCCTCCCCAGACGAGTGGAGAGGGCGGGGCGGCACGACGATCGCGAGCGCGACCTCTCGGGCGCCCTCCAGGCGGCGGCCGGGTACTTCGCCGACCAGCTCAAGCGGTCGCCGGCCGCCCAGCGGTATCTGGAGAAGCGGGAGATCCCCCGCCCGCTCCAGGAGCGCTTCGGGCTCGGCTACGCCCCGGACTCCTGGGACGCCCTGCGCAAGGCCCTCACCGAGCGGGTGCCGCTCGCCGACCTCATGGCCTCCGGCCTCGTCGGCCGCTCGGAGAAGAGCGGCGACCCCTACGACCGCTTCCGGCACCGCCTGATGTTCCCCATCCATAACCAGGCGGGGCGCCTGGTCGGCTTCGGCGGCCGCACCCTGGGCGACGATGTCGCGAAATACGTCAACACCGCGGAGACCGAGCAGTTCCACAAGGGGACCCTCCTCTACGGGCTCCATCTCGCCAAACGGGAGATCCGCGAGAGCGGGCGGGCCCTCCTCGTCGAGGGCTACTTCGACGTCATCGGCGCCGTCGCGGCGGGGATCGAGGGGACGGTCGCCAGCATGGGGACGGCGCTCACCCCCGAGCAGGCGCGGCTCCTCTCGCGCTACGCCGAGGAGGCGGTCGTCGGTTACGACGGCGACAGCGCCGGCGAGACCGCCTTCCGCCGGGTCCTCCCCCTGCTCCTGGCCGAGGGTCTCGCCGTCCGCCGCGCCCGTTTTGGCGAGGGGCACGACCCGGACTCGCTCCGCCTCGAGGCGGGGCCGGAGGCGGTCGTCCGAGCCGTAAACGAGGCGGAGGACGCCGTGTTCCTCGAGATCGAGCGGCTGGTGCCGCGGGACGCCGGGAACCAGCCGCGCCTGTCCGCCACGGCGGCGGCCGCCCTCCGCGAGCTGGTGGGGATGGTCGCCGACCCGGTGGCCCGCCACGGCTACCTGCGGCGAGCTGCCGAGCGCCTGCGAGTCCCCGAGAAGGTCTTCTTCGCCCAGCTCGCCGAGCGGCGGCCGGCCCCCTCGGCGAAGGCCGGCTCCGCGGAGGCGCCGCGCGCGGCGGGAGTCGTGCGCAGCCTGGAAGACCGGGTGCTGGCGCGGTTGTTCAGTGGAGAGGGCCTGCCGCCACCCGAGGAGCTGCCGGTCCCGGAGGTGTTTCTCGACCCACAATGCAGGAATATTTACCGGGTCTTCTGCACTCTATATGGGGATGAGGGCGATGGCGGACGCGGCGGCTCCCCGCCGGAGGCGCGCGCAGTGCTCGCCCACCTGGGCTCGGATGGAGGATCGATTGACCGGATGGCCCAGATTCTGGTAGAAGCGCCCGCTGGCTCGCAGGAGCCCGAGACCCCCGCGTCGTCCGGGGCCCTCGCTCCATTGGAGCGGGATCCGGGCACCGTTCCAGAGCTCCTGGCCACCCTCTCCCGCCGCTTCCAGGAGAAGCGGCTCCGCGACCTGGTGGGCGAAATCAGCGAGGCGCAGCGCCAAGGCGACGCCCCGCTCCTCGCGCGCCTGGTCGAAGAGAAGGCGCTCTTGAGCCTGCAGACCAAGGGGACGTTTCGGCCCGGCGCCGGCGGAGGCGCCGGCTGATCCCGGCACGCATCCGCTGAAGCGAAGAGAACTTAGGAGGTCACATTGACCATTTCGAGCCTGACGCCCGTCGAAGAGAAGTACTCCTCGGTCAAGCAGCTCATCGAGCTTGGCAAGGAGAAGGGCTACCTCCTCTACGACGAGATCTACGAGATGCTGCCCGAGGAAGTGGTGTCGCTCCCCGACGAGCTCGATGAGATCTACATCCGCTTCGGCGACCTCGGCATCGACGTCATCGACCGGCCGGAGCGCTACCAGAACCGCGACGACTTCGAGTCGGGCGGCACCAACGAGTTCGACAAGAAAGAGGACGAGACGACCGAGTTCGGTCTCGCCACTCACGAGAAGACCAACGACCCGGTGCGCATGTACCTGCGCGAGATGGGCACCGTCCCCCTCCTCGACCGCGAGGGCGAGGTGGAGATCGCGCAGCGCATCGAGCAGGGCGAGTGGACGATCTACGAGGCGCTGTGCGAGAACCCGGTGGTGCTGCGGGAGCTGCTGCGCCTGAACGAGCTCGCGGCGCGCGACAAGCGCATCCTCCGCGAGCTGATCGCCGCCGATCCCGACGAGCCGCTCGATCCCAAGGCCTCGGACCGCATCCGCGGCAACCTCAAGATCTTCGAGCAGATCGCCGAGAACGACCTCGGCATCCAGGAGCTCAGGAAGCGCCAGAAGCGCTGCAAGCAGGACGGCGAGAAGTTCCTCGAGATCGAGCGCGAGATCGACCGCCTGGTGGCGAAGATCGCCAAGGACATCCGCACCATCGACTTCTCGGTGCAGACGCGCAACCGCCTGGTCGACTTCCTGAAGGACATCGACCGCCAGTTCTGCCGTTTCGAGCAGGACATCAAGCGGGCGCAGACGGCCCTGAAGCGCGAAGTGTCGGACGAGCTCCGCTCGCTCCACCGCCGGCGCATCGAGAAGTACCGGGCGCACCTGCGCGAGCTCGAGGAGCGCTACGGCACGACCCACGCCGAGATCGCCTCGACGATCGACAAGATCCGCCTGGGCGAAGGCATCTGCGAGCGCGCCAAGGAGGAGCTCATCGTCGCCAACCTGCGGCTGGTCGTCTCGATCGCCAAGAAGTACACCAACCGCGGCCTGCAGTTCCTCGACCTCATCCAGGAGGGGAACATCGGCCTCATGAAGGCGGTCGAGAAGTTCGAGTACCGGCGCGGCTACAAGTTCTCGACCTATGCCACCTGGTGGATCCGCCAGGCGATCACCCGCGCCATCGCGGACCAGGCGCGCACCATCCGCATCCCGGTGCACATGATCGAGACGATCAACAAGCTCACCCGCACCAGCCGCTCGCTGGTGCAGGAGCTGGGCCGCGAGCCGACCGCCGAGGAGATCGGCGAGCGGATGGACCTGCCGGCCTCGAAGGTGCGGAAGATCATGAAGATCGCCCAGGAGCCGATCTCCCTCGAGACGCCGATCGGCGAGGAGGAGGACTCGCACCTGGGGGACTTCATCGAGGACAAGAACGCCGTCTCCCCGATCGATTCGGTGA
This sequence comes from Thermoanaerobaculia bacterium, assembly GCA_036560825.1. GTDB lineage: Bacteria > Acidobacteriota > Thermoanaerobaculia > Multivoradales > UBA5704 > DATBQN01. The sequence goes on along the minus strand of DATBQN010000089.1, from coordinate 7,251 downwards.
TCTTCACCAACCTGAAGGATCAGACCCGCAAGGTCCTGAAGACCCTGACGCCGCGGGAGGAGCTGGTGCTGAAGATGCGCTTCGGGGTGGGCGACGGCTCCGAGCACACGCTCGAGGAGGTGGGGCGCTCGTTCAACGTCACCCGCGAGCGCATCCGCCAGATCGAGTCGAAGGCCCTCCGCAAGCTCCGCCACCCCAGCCGGGCGACGAAGCTCAAGCCCTTCCTCGACACCACGCCGTAAGCGGCGGACGAAGAGAAGAAATCCAGGCGGCGGCCCGCGCGCGCGGGTCGCCGCCTTTTTCTTGCCCGTGAGGGTCTACCGCGAAGAGTCGGACGTACCTGTCGAACTGGTGCCGGTCTTTCGGCAGCTCATCGCCGAGCACGAGAAGTAGCGCTCTCGCCTACACCGTCCCCTCGCCCCCTCGCCCCCTCGCCGCGCTCAATTGACAACGCCGTCGCGGCGCGCCTAAGATCCGCCTTCCGGGGCGTTTCGCCCAGGCTCCGGCCATTCCTCGGTAGCTCAATGGTAGAGCGTTCGGCTGTTAACCGAAATGTTGGGGGTTCGAGTCCCTCCCGAGGAGCCATCCCCTCCGCTCCTCCCCCGCCGGTTTCCTTCTAGTCTCAGTCCGCTAAGATCCGCGGTCAGGAGGTCCTCCTCATGATCGCGAAGGGAGCCCAGCGTCTCGCCGCTCTCCTCATCGTCGTCTTCCTCGCCGCTCCCGGCTTCCCGGCTCCGGCCGCGGCGCAGGGCTCCTCGTCAGACGTCGCCGCCGCGCGGGCGCTCTTCGAGCGCAACCTGCAGGCGATCAAGGACAAGGACAAGGCGGCCTATCTCGCCTGCTACCTCGACTCGCCCGGCCTGGCGCGCACCGGCTCGACCGGCTTCGAGCTCGGTTACGAGGGGCTCGCGAAGCAGGCCGGCGACGCCTGGCCGGATCACATCGACGCCGTGGTCCTGCGGCTCACGCCGGTCGCTCCCGGCATGGTCTATGGCACGTATCGGTATCGCGTCCGCTACGGCGCCGACGAGGTGAGCGGCATCTCCGAGCGCCTCTTCCTGCAGACGCCCAAGGGCTGGCGGATCGCCGTCACGACGGCGTTCGAGAACCTCCCCGGCGTGCCGCCGCCGCCTCGCGCATTGGTCGGCGCGACGCTCGTCGACGGCACCGGCGGTCCGCCGGTCCCCGACGCCGTGGTCCTGCTCCGCGACGGCAGGATCGAGTGCGCCGGCGCGCGCGCCGCCTGCCCGGTGCCCGCCGGCGTCGGGGTCGTCGACCTGCGGGGCGACTGGATCACCCCCGGTCTCGTCGACGCCCACGTCCACTTCTCGCAGACCGGCTGGGCGGACGGGCGGCCCGACGCGCTCGACGTGCGCGCCAAGTACCCGTACGAGAAGACCGAGGACGATCTCCGCCACCACCCCGACCGCTTCGGGCACACCGACCTCTGCACCGGGGTGACCGCGGTCTTCGACGTCGGCGGCTACCCCTGGACGCTCGAGCTGCCGCGCCGCTTCGAGGAGGACACCTCGCTGCCGCACGTCGCGGCGGCCGGGCCGCTCCTCTCGACCCTCGACCACTGGCTGAACCTTCCGGCCGAGCGGCAGTTCATCTACCTGAAGGACGAAGAGACCGCCCGCGGCGGCGTGCGGTACCTCGCGGCCGCCGGCTCGCAGGCGATCAAGGTGTGGTTCATCCAGGCGAAGGACCGCCCGCTCGCCGACCTCGCCGCCGCCGTCAGCGCCGGCGGCGACGAGGCGAAGAAGCTCGGCCTGCCGCTCATCGTCCACTCGACCGAGCTCGCCACGGCCAAGGCGGCGCTCAAGGCGGGGGCGAAACTCCTCGTCCACAGCGTCTGGGATCTGCCGATCGACCAGGAGTTCCTCGACCTCCTGAAGGCGAACGGGGCGACCTACTGCCCGACGCTCACCGTCCCGCGCGGCTACGTGCGGATGTTCCAGGCGGCCGTCGCCGGCAAGGCGCCCGCCGTGGACGACCCCAACGGCTGCGTCGACCCGGTGACGCGCGGGAAGGTCGCCGCGACCGCCACCTCGGGGACCGGCGGCACGACCGCCGACCAGATCGCGGCCCGCGACCAGCGGACCACCGCGACCGAGCAGACCGGCGCGGCGAACCTCAAGCGCGTGCGCGACGCCGGCATCCCCATCGCCATGGGGACCGATGCCGGCAACCCGCTCACCCTCCACGGCGTCTCGGTCTACGCCGAGATGGAAGCCATGCAGGCCGCCGGCATGACGGCGAGCGAGGTGCTCGTCGCGGCGACCCGCAACGGCGCCCGCGCCATGGGACGCGGGAAGGATCTCGGCACCATCGAGAAGGGGAAGCTGGCCGACCTCCTGATCGTCGGCGCCGACCCCACGGCGGACATCGCCAACCTGCGCAAGGTGAAGCACGTCGTGCGGGGAGGCGTGGTGCGCTCGCTCGCCGAGCTCAGGGCGTTGGCGACGACGCCGGAAAAGAAGTAACCGTGCCGAAGTGAGGGCCCCAACTCAGCGGGTCCAAGGTGCACCCGATCGCGACTGCGAAACGTTTCCTCTCGTCGAGAGGTGCTCCTGGAGCGGAATCCTCACCACACTCTTGATTGTTCTACGAGGTATGGACGCAGAAATCGTCCGGGACGCGAGCGTCGTCCCGACCCAGTACTGGCACCGGATCGACGACGACCGCATCCAGTGCGATCTCTGCCCGCGCTTCTGCAAGCTGCGCGAGGGGCAGCGCGGGCTCTGCTTCGTGCGCGCGCGCCTCGACGACGAGATCGTCCTCGCCACCTACGGCCGCTCGTCCGGCTTCTGCATCGACCCCATCGAGAAGAAGCCCCTCGACCACTTCCTGCCCGGCACTCCGGTCCTCTCCTTCGGCACCGCGGGGTGCAACCTGGCCTGCAAGTTCTGCCAGAACTGGGACATCAGCAAGTCGCGCGAGGTCGACACCCTGGCCGACCAGGCGTCGCCCGAGCGGATCGCGGCGGCTGCCGAGCGCCTCGGCTGCCGGAGCGTCGCCTTCACCTACAACGACCCGGTGATCTTCCTCGAGTACGCGGTGGACGTCGCCGACGCCTGCCGCGCGGTGGGCGTCAAGACCGTCGCGGTCACCGCGGGAGAGATCTGCCCCGAGCCGCGGCGCGAGCTCTACCGCCACATGGACGCGGCGAACGTCGATCTCAAGGGCTTCACCGAGCGCTTCTATCGCAACGTCTGCGGCGGCGACCTCGACACCGTCAAGGAGACGCTCGAGTACCTCAAGCACGAGACCGCGGTCTGGTTCGAGATCACGACGCTCCTCATCCCGGGCGAGAACGACTCCGACGGCGAGCTCGACGAGATGACGCGCTGGATCGCGGACCGCCTGGGTCCGGACGTGCCGCTTCACTTCACCGCCTTCCATCCCGACTGGAAGATGATGGACACCCCGCCGACCCCGCCCGCGACCCTCAGCCGAGCCCGCCGCATCGCCATCGGCAACGGCCTCCGCTACGTCTACACCGGGAACGTCCACGACGAGGCCGGAGGCAGCACCTATTGCCACGCCTGCGGCGAGACCCTCATCGGCCGCGACTGGTACGTGCTGACGAAGTGGAACCTGACGCCGCAGGGCGCCTGCCGGAGCTGCGGCACTCCCTGCGCCGGCGTCTTCGAAGCCGAGCCCGGCGACTGGGGCGCCCGGCGGGTGCCGGTCCGCCTGGCCGACGCCGCGGCCTCGCTCGGACCGGGGCGGCCCCGCCGGCGGTCCGCCGTGGGTCTGAACGTCCTGCCGTAAGGGCGGCCCGCCGCTCATCGTCCTTGACAGCCTCGATTTGGGACAATATGATCCTTATGACCTCTTTAGGAGGGCTACCTGCATCATGTCGAAGAGCGCGTCCGTAGCAGAAGTAAAGGCCCATTTCTCCGACTGGATCCGAGCGGCGGAGTCGGGGGAGGCCGTCGTGATCACCCGCCACGGTAAGCCGGTCGTGGCCCTGATACCGGCGGCGGAGATGGAGCAGCTGGCCCGGCTGAGAGCGGCTGGGCCGGAGAAGGGGCTCGCCGGTCTGGCGGGTGGCTGGAAGGATTCCGAGGAGCTGATCGCGTTGGTGGCCGGAGCGCGGCGTAGCAAACCTCGGGCGACGCCGAAGCTCCGGTGAGCGCTCGATGGCCTTTCTTTTCGACACCGACGCCATCTCGGAAGTCTTGAAGAAGAGGCCGGCGCCACGGTACCTGCGCTGGCTGGCCGAGGTACCGCGCGCCGAGCAGTTCACCAGCGCCGTTTCCATCGGCGAGCTCTATCGCGGCGCATTTCGGTCCACGGAGCCGTCACGCCACCTGGAGAACATCGAAGGGCGAGTGCTGCCATCGGTGACCGTCCTGCCGTACGACTTGGCGGTGGCGCGCGTCTATGGAGAGATCCAAGCGCACCTGGCGGGCGCGGGCAGGACGGTGGCGGACGCAGACTTGCAGATCGCGGCCACGGCCATCCACCACCAGTTGGAGCTGGTAACCGGCAACCTCCGGCACTTCGACCGGGTTCCCGGCATCAGAATTCGTCGAGCGCTCGTCGAGGCCCGACTGGCTTTGGTCGACACGCAGCCGCGCTCGAGACTCAACGTCCTGCCCTGATCGAGACCATCAGGAAGTCAGACGGCCACGCCGCCCGATCCTGGATTAGGATCCCCGGCAAAGATGGAAAGCATGGAGCGCCGGGTGGTCCTCGGCAGCGGACACCGGGTCGACGGCCCGGGCAGGAAGTCTCCCCGGTTTCCGCCGGAGAAGGAGACCGCGGTCCGCGAGGCCCTGGCGCGGCAGCTCGCCGAGTGGGGCGTCGGCACGGGGGGCACGGGGGACCTGGCCATCTGCGGCGGCGCCAACGGCGCGGACATCCTCCTCGCGGAGATCTGCCGCGACCGCGGAGCCGGGGTCCTCCTGCTCCTCCCCTTCCCCCCGGAGCGCTTCATCCAGGAATCGGTCGAGCTCCCGGGGACCGATTGGACCGCGCGCTTCCGGGCCCTCGCGCGGGACGGCCGCTGCGAGGTGCGGATTCAGGAGCAGAGCCTCGGCCCTCTGCCCCCGGGGGACAACCCGTTCGAGCGCAACAACGAGTGGATCCTGCGCACCGGTCTCGACGAGGCGAGGCCCGGAAAGCCTGCGGCGCTCCTCGTCTGGGACCGCAAGCCCGGGGACGGGGCCGGAGGAACGGCAGGCTTCCACGACGCCGCGGTCCGGCTCGACCTCCCCGTCGTCGTCGTCGATCCCTCAACTCTCTAGGAGAACCTCATGCCCTCGTTCCGCGACAAGCTGCAGTCGAGCCGGCAGAAGAAGCTCCTCGCCTTAGATGGCGGGGGCATCCGTGGCGTCCTGACGCTGGAAGTCCTGGCCAGGATCGAAAAGGTCCTGCAGGAGAAGCTCGGGCGAGGCGACGCCTTCGTCCTCGCCGACTACTTCGATTACGTGGCCGGCACCAGCACGGGCGCCATCATCGCCACCTGCATCTCCCTGGGAATGCGGGTGGCGGACATCCAGACGTTCTATCTGGAGAGCGGCCCGGCGATGTTCGACAAGGCGTCCCTCTTCAACCGCTATCTGCACAACAAGTTCGAGGACAAGAAGCTCAAGGTCAAGCTCAAGGAGGTGGTGGGCGAGGACACCACGCTCGGCAGCGACAGGCTCCGCACTCTCCTCATGATGGTGATGCGCAACGCCACCACGGACTCCCCCTGGCCGGTCTCCAACAACCCGAAGGCCCTCTTCAACTGCGATCCGAACGACGCGAAGTGCAACCTGAAGCTGCCCCTCTGGCAGCTCGTGCGCGCGAGCACGGCCGCGCCCGTCTTCTTCCCCCCGGAGCTGATCACGGTGGGAGATCAGGAGTTCATCTTCGTGGACGGCGGGATCACGATGTACAACAACCCCGCCTTCCAGCTCTTCCTGATGGCCACCCTGGAGCCCTACAACCTCGAATGGCCGACCGGCGAGGACCGCATGCTGGTCGTCTCCGTGGGGACGGGGATGAGCCCGAAAGCCAACGCCCAGTTGGACGTCTCGGACCTGAACCTCGTCTACAACGCGACGTCGCTCGCCCCGGCGCTGATGTTCGCCGCGCTCAACGAGCAGGACCTCCTCTGCCGCTCCTTCGGCAGGTGCCTGGTGGGAGACCCGATCGACCTCGAGGTCGGAGACCTGATCGGGAAGCGCGGGCCGGTCGCACAGCGGCTCTTCACCTACCTGCGTTACAACGCGGAGCTGACGCGCTCGGGTCTCGACCGGATGGGTCTGCCGAAGGTCGATCCCGAGAAGGTCCAGCAGCTCGACTCGGTGCAGTTCATCGGCGACCTCCAGAAGGTCGGCCGGGCGGTGGGAGCGACGGTGCGGCCCGAGCACTTCGCGGCGTTTTGAGCCAGGCGGCGGAGGAGACGGCGATGGAACCTGCCCAGACCGCCGGACCGGCGCAGCCGCTCCGCCAGATCTGCTTCATGGTCATGCCCTTCGGGATCAAGGACACGCTCGCTCCGCCGGAGAGGAAGGCGCCGGCCAGGATCGATTTCAACCGCCTCTGGGAGAAGGCCTACGCCCCCGCGATCCGCGAGCTCGGCTACGACGCCGTCCGCGCCGACGAGGACGCGGGAGCCCTGATCATCCACGAGATGATCGAGCGGCTGGCGATCTCCGACCTGGTGATCGCCGACCTGACGATCCCCAACGCCAACGTCTACTATGAGATCGGCATCCGCCACGCCGCGCGCGCCACCGGCTGCGTCCTGGTGAGCGCCGACTGGGCCGTCCCGCTGTTCGACGTGAACCAGATGCGGCGCATCACCTTCCCGCTGCCGGAAGGCGACGTCGGCGACGAGACCGCGGCCGGGATCCGGGAGGCTCTGAAGGCGGGCATCCCCGGCCTGCGCGACGGCACGACGCCGCCCTACACCATCCTCCCCAAGTTCCCGGCCGAGGTCCCCGAAAGAGCGCAGAGCTTCAAGGAGCTCATGCAGCGGCTCTCCGCGTTCCAGGCCGAGGTGACCGCCGTCCGGCGCGCGCCCAAGAGCCGGTGCGCCGCCGAGGCGAAGGCGCTGGCCGCGCGGTACGCCACCGACGCGCCGATGGTCTCCTCGGTCGCCATGGAGCTGCTCTACCTGCTGCGCGACTGCGCGGCGGACTGGCGGGCCGTGGTCGACTACGTCGACCGCTTGCCCAAGAGCATCCGCGACCTCCCGACCGTCCGGGAGCAGCGCGCCCTGGCGCTCTCCAAGCTGGGCTCTCCTCT
>DATBQN010000088.1:0-4804 GCA_036560825.1 Thermoanaerobaculia bacterium | reverse complement strand
GCCGGCTGCTTCCCGCCGCCCTTGCCGTTCGTCGGGCGGTAGAACGGATCCTCGATCAGCGATTCGATCAGCTCGCTACGACAGCGAGTTCAGCACAGGTGTCTACCGGGTCCTACCTGTTCTGGCGAAGGCATCACAATTCATCGCAATGGCCGTCAACGCCACCGCACTAGCCCTTCACGATCATCTCATTTGAGGAGGCCGAGGCGTCGGTCGACCACTCCAGCGGTCGGAAGGAGCCGAAGTCAAGAAGAAATGGGTGGCACTTGTGAAGCTTCGGGCGGTATCAGTGGGAAAGGGCTGGCACTTGGGAGAGTGCGCTCGTGGGCGGGGAGGCTAGTAGCCGAGGGAGCGCAGGCGGGCGGCGTCTTCGGGGGTGACGTCGCGGGGGGTGGGGAGAGCGCCGGGGCGGCGCTCGGACTGCCAGCGGGTGAGGTCTCCGGCGAGCTGCTTTTCGATCGGCAGACCGCGGCCGGCGAGGTTGGCGACCTCGGTGGGATCGGTCTCGAGGTCGTAGAGGTAGGCGCCGTCCGCCATCACTCGCGGGTTCCCTTGGGAGACGATGTACTGGTAGGCGGCCGTGCGCACCATGGCGCCGAGCCGGTTGGCGTGCTCGGCGAAGACCTCGCTCCGGCCGCTACGCCCTTGGCTGCCAGTCATCCCGGTCAGCTCGCGGAGGTCGCGGCCGTCGGAGGGCGGCGGCGCCACCCCGGCGGCCTTGAGGAGGGTGGGGAAGAGGTCGATCGTCTGCACGAGGCCCGCGACCCGCCGGCCGGCGTCCTGGCCGGGCCAGCGGACGACGAGCGGCACGTGGGTGGTGGTGTCCCACAGCCCCACGTGGCGGAAGAGCAGGTCGTGCTCGCCCTCGTTCTCGCCGTGATCGGCGACGAGGGCGACGAGGGTGTCGGCGAGCATCCCGCGGCTCTCGAGGAAGCCGAGCAGCCGCCCCACCTGATGGTCCGCGTAGGCGACCTCGCCGTCGTAGAGGTCGCGGTTGCCGGCGAGGACCGGCTCGGTGAAGGGCCGCGGCCCGGGCGGCCGGAACTCGACCCAGGCGGCGACCGGGGCGAGCCCCGCCGGCTCGGCGGGGAGCCGGCCGGCGGCGTACGGCTCGGGCGGCACGTGCGGCGTGTGAGGGTCGTAGAGGTGGAGCCAGACGAAGAACGGCCGGTCTCCGGCGCCCTCGGCGCCCGCAGGCCCCGGCTCCGCGCGCGCCGCGATCCAGTCCATCGTGAGGTCGACGGGGAGCTCGGCGGCGAAGTGCTCGGGAGCCGTGGTGACTGTCGTGAAGCCGCGCCCAAGCCCGGAGTTCTGGTCGCCCAGGTGGTGCGCGGAGATCACCGCCATGGTGTCGTAGCCCGCCCGCCCGAGCTCTCCGGCGAGCGTCGGGCGGTCGGCGGGAAGCGGCGTGTGGAGGTCGTAGACCCCGGTGTTCTTGACGTAGAGGCCAGAGTGGATCGAGGCGAAGCTCGGGTTGGTGGAGTTCGCCGTGCTCCAGGCGCCGAGGTAGAGGTCGGCCCGGCCGGCGAGGCGGTCGATCTCCGGGGTGAGGCTCGGCCGGCGGGGCCGGTAGGCCCCCACCGCGTCGGCGCGCAGGGTGTCGACGCCGATGAGGAGGATGTTGGGGTGCGCCGGCATCGCTGCGGCGACCGTCTTCTTCTGGAACAGCATCGGGCTCCCCCAGAGCGCCGAGGGGACCGGCATGCCGGGCGTGATGTCGGTCGGGCCGTCGATCTGCAGCATGAGGTCGAGCTCCTCGCCGGCGAAGGGCCGCAGGTCGACCTCGATGACGGGCGGGGCGAAGGGCGGGATCGGGTTGACGGTCGTCCGCGACAGCTCCTGGATCTTGCCGTCCTTGCGGATGCCCATGCGGTAGACGCAGGCGCAGGGCTTCTCGGAGCCCAGCGGCACGTAGGAGAAGTAGGCGTCGTCGCCGATCTCCATGTGCCATTTGAGCCGCGAGCCGGCGAGCTGCTCGAGGGCGTGGATCTGCCCGCCGCTCTGCTGCGGATAGGTCTTCAGCTGATCGGGTGGCACCTTCGAGAGGTCGCGGACCTCGGGTGCTCCGAGCGACACGGTGCGCAGCGTGTAGGGCTGGACCGCGCTGTTGCCGAAGGGGTAGACCTCGACCTCCGGCTTCGTCGTCCAGATGTCGGTCGGGGTCCAGGCGCCGCCGTGGCGGTGCCGGCAGCCGGCGAGGGGGAGGAGGGACGCGGCGGCGAGAAGGATGAGAGCGTGTCTTGGTCTTCGCATGGCCGCGAAGTGTATCCGACTGTTGCGAAAGCTAGGCGCCGCCCGCCTCCGGCGGCTGCCGCCGCCAGCGGCGGTGCATCCACACCCACTGCTCGGGACGGCGGCGCACCTGGTCCTCGACGGCGCGGGTCATCGCGGCGGTCGCCGCCCGCGGGTCGTCGGGGAGGTCCATCGCCGGGTGGAAGCGCGCCAGGTGCCGGCCGTCCGCCAGGCGCTCGATGAAGGCGGGGACGACCGCCGCCCGCTGGCGGAGGGCGATCTTCGCGGGCCCCACCGGGGTGAAGGCCGGGCGGCCGAAGAACGGCACCCAGACGCCGTCGACCTTGGTGTCCTGATCGATCAGCATGCCGAGCACGCCGCCCCGCCGCAGGCGCCCGAGGATCGCCCGCGCGGCGCCTTCGCTGCCGCGCTCGATGGTGGTGGTGCCGAAGCGGCTGCGCAGGCCGGCGAGGAGCGCCTGGAGCTCCGGCTCGTCGAGCGGCCGCGCGACGACCGCCATGCCGAGGCCCCGGCAGTTGATGAGGGCGGCGAGGAGCTCCCAGTTGCCGCAGTGGCCGGTGAGGACGAGGAGCGGCCGCCCGCCGGCGCGCGCCGTCTCGACCTCCTCCCACCCCTCGACCTCGACGTGCGCCGCGACCTCCGCGCAGTCGCGCCCGAGGAGGTGCAGGCACTCGGCGAGGTTCATCCCCTGGTGGCGGAAGGAGTCGCGCGCGAGGCCGCGCCGCGCCGGCTCGGGAAGCTCCGGGAAGGCGATGGCGAGGTGATCGAGGGTGCGCTTGCGGTCCCGCGCGCCGAGCCGCCAGGCGAGGGCGCCGAGGGCGCGGCCGGCGCGGTCGACGGCCGGCCAGGAGAGCGGCGCCAGGAGGGCTGAGAGGCCGCGCAGCAGGGCGGCGAGCGCCATCCCTCGCAGGCGGCGCGGCGGTCGCGCCCGGCCGCGCGCGGGACGGAAACGGGTGCGTCCGCTGCCAGCTGCGACGACGCTCGGCCCGGCCACCCTCGATACACCTAACCGTGCGCTCGGGAAAAACCTAACCCCCCGTCATCCTGAGCGCAGCGAAGGATCTGGGTGGGGGATGGGTCCGGACAGACCCACCTCCCAGATCCTTCACTTCGTTCAGGATGACAGTGCAATAGGTTCTCCCGAAGCTGCACCGTTAAACTCCGCGGGCGATGAACGGCCCTACCAGGCGCTCCCACTCCCCCCGCGCCTTGAGGACGATCTCGCACATCTCGCGCGCCGCGCCCCGGCCGCCGGGCCGCTCGAGCAGCCGGTCGACCCGCGCGGCGACCTCGGGGACGGCGTCGGCGGGGGCGAAGGAGAGGCCGCAGCGGAGGAGCACCGGCAGGTCGACGAGGTCGTCGCCGGCGTAGGCCACGCGCTCGGCGGCGGTCCGCTGCGCGGCGAGGAGCTCGGCGAAGGCCGCCGCCTTGTCGGTGCGGCCGACGATCGCGCAGTCGAGGCCCAGCTCGCGGGCGCGGCTCGCCAGCGCGCCGCTCTCGCGCCCGGAGAGGATGCCGACCTTGAGGCCGGCGCGCTGCGCGAGCTTCATCCCGAGGCCGTCGCGCACATGGAAGACCTTGAGCTCCTCGCCGCCGCCGCCATAGACGAGGCGCCCGTCGGTCAGCACGCCGTCGACGTCGAAGAGCAGCCACTCGAGGGCGGCGGCGCGGCGGGCGAGCTCGTCGCGCTCTAGAATAGCGACAGCCCCCAGAGATCGTGCAGGTGGACGACGCCGACGAGCTGGTCGCCCTCGTCGCCCTCGTCTCCCTCGTTGCCGGTACAGACGAAGAGCGAGGTGATGCGGCGGTCCTCCATGGTCTTCAGCGCCGCCGCCGCGAGCTCCTCGCCGGAGATGGTCTGCGGGTGCTCCGTCATGCACTCGCCGGCGGTCTTCTTGAGCAGGTGCTCGTCGTGCTCGAGGAGGCGCCGCAGGTCGCCGTCCGAGATGCAGCCCACCAGCCGCTCGCCCCGCTCGCGCTTCCCTTTCCCGCCGGCGGCGGTCACCGCGGTGATCCCCAGCCCCTTCTTCGACATCTCGTAGATCGCCTCGCGCATCGACGCCGCGGCGTCGACTCTCGGAAGAGCCGCGCCGCGGTGCATGAGCTGCTCGACCTTGAGCAGGCGCTTGCCGAGCTGGCCGGCTGGGTGGAGGAGGGCGAAGTCCTCGCGCGTGAAGCCGCGGGCCTCGAGGAGCGCCATCGCCAGCGCGTCGCCCATGGCGAGGGTCGCGGTGGTCGAGGCAGTGGGGGCGAGGTTCAACGGACAGGCCTCGGCCTCGATCGCCACCGGCAGGTGGAGGTCGGCGTGGCGCGCCAAGGGCGAGGCGCCGTTCGCCGTCATCAGGAGGATGGGGACGCCCAGGCGCTTCAGCGTCTCGACCAGGCGCAGCAGCTCCTCGGTGGTGCCCGAGTAGGAGGCGGCGAGGACGACGTCGCCCGGCGCGATCATCCCGAGGTCGCCGTGCACCGCCTCCGCCGGGTGGAGGAAGAGCGCCGGCGTGCCGGTCGAGGAGAGCGTCGCGGCGACCTTCTTCATCACGATGCCGCTCTT